>CAZWNY010000006.1:0-51541 GCA_964635575.1 uncultured Kordia sp.
TTCTAAAAATATTTTAAAATAAATAATTATTTTTTAAATTACCTAATAAATATATTAATTAATTATTATTTTTTACTGGTATATATTGTAATTTCTGTCCTTATCTCGTTGCTTAATAATAATAACAAAAATATAATATCATTACCTAAAAAACAAATTAAAAAAAACAAATTAAAAATAAAGCCAAACCCAAATTTTAAAAAAAATAAAAAACAAGAAAAAAGACAAAGAAAATTAACACAACTATTAAATTCTAGTAAAACTAAAAAATTAAACCAAAAAAAGATACCCAAATTTAAAGGGGACCATCAACAATTATTTGGATTAAAACAACAGCAAAAAATAGTAGAGTTTGCAATAATGAATAGCATAAGCAAATACAAAAAAATTGAATCTGTAATGCGTATTCATGAAAGAAAAACCGCTGAATTAAACCAATACAAAATGGCATTGCAAACTAAATTTTCACTAGCGTTTTCCTGTTTTATTCTGTTTTTTGTTGGAGCACCATTAGGGGCGATAATTAGAAAAGGCGGGATGGGTTTACCTATGGTTATTGCTGTTGGTTTATTTTTATCCTATTATTTTATTGGTATTTTCGCACAAAATAGTGCTGAAAGTGGAGCAATATCTACATTTTTAGGAGCTTGGTTGTCTACATTAATTTTACTCCCATTAGGCATTATGCTTACTCGAAATGCAACCTCAGACAGAGGTATCTTTAATACCGATGGTATAGCCGTCTTTTTTGAGCGTATTTGGTCAAAAATTTCAAGAAAAAAGAAATCATCTAATTCAGCATCTAAAACAAGTACATCTAACAAAGTTAACAAACAAACAAGCGTCAACACAATATCAATAATTAAAAAAACTACACTTTTAAATACCATTAACAATTACAACAAAACATCTATATTAGTACTGATAACCTATGTTTTGCTAATCGCATTATTTCCATCACAACAAACAGAAAACAGTAACGTAATATTAATCCTATTAACACTGTTATACCTTCTTTTTTATCTAATTACATTCAAAAAATATATAACACTAAAAAAATCAACCAATTCAAACTATACAATAAGTGATATTTGCATTGATTTTTTCTTCGGTATAACCTCATATCCATTAGCTTATTTTTATTATAAAACAGCAATAAAAGAGATGAAAAAAGAATTGAAAAAAAATTAATTATGGCAACAATTAAACTAAATACAATTAAAGAAGCAATTGAGGAAATTAAAAAAGGCAAAGTAATTATAGTTGTCGATGATGAAGACCGTGAAAATGAAGGCGACTTTTTAGCATCCGCAGAAGCCGTAACTCCTGAAATGATTAATTTTATGGCAACATACGGTAAAGGATTAATATGCGCGCCAATTACCGAAAAAAGATGTGATGAGCTAAAACTAGACATGATGACCAGTAATAGCTCAGACCCTATGGAAACTGCTTTTACAATATCCGTAGATTTGAACGGAAACGGAGTAACAACAGGAATTTCAGCATCTGATAGAGCTAAAACAATACTCGCATTAGTAGATGAGAATGCAAAACCACAACATTTAAATCGTCCTGGGCATATATTTCCTCTCAAAGCAAAAGATGGAGGCGTTTTAAGACGAACAGGACATACCGAAGCGGCAATAGATTTTTCTCGCTTAGCAGGTTTAAAACCCGCAGGTGTAATTGTTGAAATTATGAATGAAGATGGGACTATGGCGCGACTACCAGAACTATTAAAAGTAGCCGAACGTTTTGATTTAAAAATAGTTTCGATTGAAGACTTAGTGGCATTCCGTATGAAACACGATTCGTTAATCGTTAAAAAAGAAGACTTTGAAATTAACACCCGATTCGGAAGTTTTCGTTTACGTGCATACCAGCAAACCACAAATAATCAAGTACATTTAGCATTAACAAAAGGAAGTTGGACAAAAGATGAACCTGTAACAGTAAGAGTAACATCAACTTTAGTAAATAACGATATTTTAGACACCTTAACCTTTAATACCGATAAAAAATTAGAACATATTTTTAATTTAATTAATAAAAGTAAAAATGCAGCGTATGTTTTTATTAACCAAGAAAGTCCTTCTTTAAATTTACTAAGCAGATTAATAAAACTAAAAGAAAATCAAAAAAATGGAGAAATAAGAGCGCCACGTATTAAAATGGATATTAAAGATTTTGGCATTGGAGCTCAAATTTTACACGATTTAAATATTAGTAAATTAAAATTAATCACCAACACCAATAAAGCAGAAAAACGAGTAGGAATGGTAGGTTACGGATTAGAAATAGTAGATTATATTAGCTATGAGTAATTAGCATTATGTGTTTAATATACAGCTAAAAATAAATATAAAATTTTAATTAACTTATACTCAATAACAGTTTTACCATTTAACGTTGTAAAAAAACAATTGCAATCAAGTTTATTTACCTTACAGCAAAACATTCATATATCTTATAATAAATCTGTCTTTTATCTTTTATCGGACGACAATGTTATTTTACAATAAAAACCTTATATTTGTTTCGCTAAAAAATTAGCCTTAAAACCAGATATCACTTAATTTAATATAACACATTATGTCAGATAAAGCAACCATCATTTATACAAAAACAGATGAAGCTCCAGCGTTAGCAACACAATCATTTTTACCAATTGTAAAAGCATTTGTAACACCATCAAAAATAAAAATAAAAACTAAAGACATTTCATTAGCAGCAAGAATACTTGCACTTTTCCCTGACTTTTTAAATGATAATCAAAAAGTAAAAGACGCCTTATCAGAATTAGAAGAATTAGTAAAAAAACCCGAAGCTAATATTATTAAATTACCCAATATTTCAGCATCTGTACCGCAATTAAAAGCAGCGATAAAAGAATTACAATCACAAGGTTACGCAATACCAAATTACCCAGGAAACCCAAAAACTGATGCTGAAAAAGAAATACAGAAACGCTACGGAAAAGTAAAAGGATCGGCAGTAAACCCTGTTTTACGTGAAGGAAACTCTGACCGTAGAGCTCCAAAAGCAGTAAAAAACTTTGCAAAAAAAAACCCGCACTCAATGGGAGCTTGGAGCAAAAACTCTAAAACCCACGTATCCACTATGACAGAAGGAGATTTTTTTAATAACGAAAAATCCGTAACCCTAAACAAAGCCGTTCAAGTAAAAATTATACATACCGATGTTAGCGGAAAACAAACCGTTTTAAAAAATAATTTTCCGCTTTTAGCAGGTGAAATATTTGACTCATCTGTAATGCGTAAAAAAGCATTAATTAATTTTTTAGAAACACAAGTAAAAGACGCTAAAGAAAAAGGCGTTTTGTTTTCGTTACACATGAAAGCAACCATGATGAAAGTGTCCGATCCAATTATTTTCGGTCATGCTGTAAAAGTGTTTTTTTCCAATGTATTTAGTAAACACGCAAAAAAATTAGATAAAATTGGAGTAGATGTAAATAATGGATTCGGAAATTTATTAAGTAACTTAACTAAATTATCTACCGAAGAAAGAACCGAAATTGAAGCAGATATTGCTGAAGCTTTTACAAACGGACCCGCAATTGCTATGGTAAATTCTGATAAAGGAATTACTAATTTACACGTGCCGAGTGACGTAATTATTGATGCTTCTATGCCAGCAATGATTAGAACCTCAGGAAAAATGTGGAATGCAGAAGGGAAACTACAAGACACAAAAACAATAATACCAGACAGTAGTTATGCTACTATTTATAGTGCAACAATTAATTTTTGCAAAGAAAACGGAGCGTTTGACCCTACCACAATGGGAACAGTACCAAACATAGGTTTAATGGCTCAAAAAGCAGAAGAATACGGATCTCACGATAAAACTTTTGAAATTACAAACAATGGTAAAGTAGAAATAATAGATACTAACGGAAACATTTTATTATCTCATAACGTAGCAGTTGGAGATATTTGGCGAGCCTGTCAAACTAAAGATTTACCAATACAAGATTGGGTAAAATTAGCCGTTACACGTGCAAAAGCATCTGGCATGCCAGCTGTTTTTTGGTTAGATAAAAACAGAGCTCATGATATTGAAATTATTAAAAAAATAAACACGTACTTACCAAACCATGACACTACAGGGCTAAATATTCAAATTATGACACCTGAAGAAGCTACACATTTTACTCTAAAACGTGTCAAATTAGGAAAAGATACCATTTCGGTAACAGGTAATGTATTGCGAGACTTTTTAACAGACCTTTTTCCTATTTTAGAGTTAGGCACATCAGCTAAAATGTTATCTATTGTACCGTTAATGAATGGTGGAGGTTTATTTGAAACAGGCGCTGGCGGTTCCGCACCAAAACACGTACAACAATTTATAACTGAAAACCATTTACGTTGGGACTCTTTAGGAGAGTTTTTAGCGCTAGCAGAATCTTTAGAGCATTTTGGAAACACGAACAACAACGCAGAAGCATTTGTGTTATCCGAAACTTTAGGTGATGCTACCGATAAGTTTTTAGCCGAAAACAAATCACCTTCACGTAAAGTTGGCGAATTAGACAATAGAGGAAGTCATTTTTATTTAGCTTTATATTGGGCCGAAGCACTAGCTAAACAGACTCAAAACAACAATTTAAAAACACGTTTTTCAACGATATATTTACAGTTAAATGAAAACGAAAGTAAAATTATAAACGAATTAAATGTAGTGCAAGGAGTTTCCGTAAATATTAACGGACACTACGCAACAGACGATTCCTTAATAAATAAAGCAATGCGACCAAGCCAAACGTTTAATGAAATTTTAAATAATTAAAACCCTTTTAAATTTTAAAATTGCAGAAATATCTAATAAAAGTGTAGAAGACATTTTTATTAGATATTTCTAATTAATTAAAAAGTTACGCTTTTCTTGAATTTAAATTTTCGTTCTGACATTATTTATAACTTGTTATAATACTAAGAAAAAATTATACTAATTTGATGACTAAAAAAGAGCATCGAAGCTAGAAAACATTTTAAAGAGTGAACGCAGGATGTAATTATGAATTGGGAAAAAATCTAGTCCTTATAAAAACTATAATATAAAGACCTTTTTCAAAGTATTTCCTTTTTGATAAAAAGTTTTTTTTACTACTTAAAACAACTCTTTAATTAACTGTTTTTTAGTAATTCGTTCGGCTTCTGCTTTGTAATTTTTCACAATTCGATGTCCTAAAACACCTATTGCTACTGCTTGAACATCTTCAATGTCTGGCGAAAATTTACCTTTAATTGCAGCGTGTGTTTTTGCTGCTAATATTAAATTTTGTGATGCACGCGGACCTGCTCCCCAATCAATATATTGTTTAATTCGTTCTGGAGCATTTGGGTTATTTGGTCGGGTTTTACTTACCAGGGTTACTGCGTATTCTACTACATTATCTGCTACGGGTATGCGACGAATTAGTTCTTGTATTTGCACAATTTCTGATGCGGTAAACAATGCTGAAACGGTTGGTTTTTCGTTTGATGTGGTTCTTTTCACCACATCTACTTCTTCTTGAAAAGTAGGGTAATCTAACTCAATTGCAAACATAAAACGATCCAATTGCGCTTCTGGCAATGGGTATGTTCCTTCTTGTTCTATTGGGTTTTGGGTTGCCAACACAAAGTATGGCGCGTTTATTTGATAACTTCTTCCAGCTACGGTTACGGAGCGTTCTTGCATTGCTTCTAGTAATGCGGCTTGTGTTTTTGGCGGTGTTCTGTTAATTTCATCTGCTAAAATAATATTGGCAAATACAGGTCCTTTTATAAACTTAAATTCTCTGTTTTTATCTAATATTTCGCTTCCTACAATATCAGAGGGCATTAAATCTGGCGTAAACTGTATGCGTTTAAAATTTAATCCTAAAGTTTCGGAAATAGTATTTACCATTAGGGTTTTTGCTAAACCTGGCACTCCAACTAATAAAGCATGACCTCCAGAAAAGATGGCTAATAAAATTTGGTTTACAACTTCATTTTGCCCAACAATAATTTTAGCTATTTCTTGCTTTAATTCTTGATGTTTTTTTACTAAATTTTCTATTGCTGTTACGTCTGACATATTTATTTTTTTAACCAGTTGTTTGTAAACTCACAATCTCTATATATTCCTGTAATTTTTATATAAGTGTCTCTTATTTTTTCTGTTTGCCATTTTCTAATTTCGTCTATTTGTTTTTCTTTTAACGCTATTGCTTTAATCTTTAAAAAATCTTGAGCATAAGTTGCTACGTGTTCTTCTTTTTTGTCGGTAACTAATAGCAACTTGTAAAACGCTTTTCCTGTACGATCGTATTCTAGGATTGGTAAAGATACTTCGTTTTCTTTTAAGTCTGCTATTTGCGGATATAAACCTGGGGGCATTTTTGTTAATTCAAAAATATTCCCGTTTGTTTCAGGGTTTCTTAATAAGCCTCCATCAAATTTTGTTTCTTTTTCATCTGAAAACTCTAATGCAGCTTCTGCAAAGGTTATTTCTTTATTTGCAATACGCACTTGTAATGAGTCTGCTATTTTTTTTGCTTCTTCTAAGTTTTCATTAGATGGTTCTGGTATTAATAAAATATGACGTACATCAAATTCTTGTCCTCTAATTTGATCTACGGTTATAATATGATAACCAAACTCACTTTTAAATGGTTCAGAAACCTCTCCCACATTTAAACTAAATGCGACATCTCTAAATTCTTTTACCATACGTGGTATTTTACGATGTAATGTATATTTACCTCCTGTACTTCTTGATGGCTTATCATGTGAATATAATACGGCTCTTGCTGCAAAACTTGCTCCTTCTTCTACTTCTTTTTTATATTGATTTAGTTTGGCAATTATCTTATCAATTTCTGATTGTGATGTTTTTGGTTTAATAATTATTTGTGCTACTTTTAATTCTGCTCCAAATGTAGGCCTGTCTTCTTCTGGTATTTCATTAAAAAAAGCATATACTTCTTCCGGACTTACCTCAACATCACCTACAACTTTACGAGTCATTAAACCTGATAATTTATTGGTTTTTGCAAAGTCAAACAACTCTTTACGGAAATCGACTTCATTGTCTTTTCTATAAAATTTTAAAACTTTTTCCATACTACCATTACCGCCAACTGTTTTTTTCATGTAATCAATTTGCTGATTTACAGTGCTTTTAATTTCGTCATCATCAACAGTCAAACTGTCTTGTACTGCATGGTGTGCGTATAGTTTATCCTCTAGTAATTTACCTACTACATTGCAACGACTAACGTCTTTTATAGATACTCCTTGACTTTCAAACTCTATTAACATTAAATCTACATCCGAATCCAATACAATATGATTTCCTACAACGGCAATAACACCATCAATTTTTATTCTAGGTTCTGATAATTTTTGAGCATTTACATAAATACCAAATAGCATAAATAATGGTGCTATTTTAGTTATAAATCTCAAATTCCTTATTTTGTGTTGCATCTTTTCTTAACTCTATTTTTAATTGCTTTATTAGCTCTAATTTTCTTTTATTTAAAATAATTTGTTTTAATGTTGGCGCTACATATTCTTGGGTTGCTTGTTCATTTCGTAACAGCAAATTATTTATGTACACCAAATATACTCTTAATGAATCTTCCAGTTGTAAAAAATTAGTTTTTTTTAACAGTTGGTAGTCTTTTAATGTTTTTAATATGGGTAACTTTTTTATTAATTTTGATTTTTTCAACCAAATAGAATCATTTAATAAATAGGAATGATATTGTATGGATAATGAATCTAACACTACCTTGTCGATACTATCAAATTGTTGTATTCGTTTTGAAAAATCAAAAATATTGGTATTGTTTTTATCAATACTTAAATACCTCACCTGAAACAATGCTTCGTTTAATTTAAAATTTTCTTTTATTTTCACATATAACGTATCTAAATTTTGTTGCGTAATTGCGGTATCTATTTTTTTAGATATTAATGCGTCTAAATAGGTATTTGTATATAAATCGGTCTTATATTCTTCAGTTAATTTATTAAAATCCTGTAATACTTCTATGGGTAAATTTAACACTGCGCGTTGTTTTAAAATTTGCTGTGTTGCCCATTTTTTTATATACTGATTTGCAAAAATTGTACTATCTTTTTTTAATATATTTTTTGGAAATATTTTTACAAAATCCTCAACATACAAATACTCCTCGCCTACTCTTGCGATTGCTTTTTTGGGTTTATTTTGGTTTAGAAAACTACAAGATGTCAACCCTATTGTTAGTATTATGAATGTATAGTATTTAATCAAAAATTTATAGTTTTTCTTTTATTTTTTTGAATGCGTTTTTATTAATTTGAACAGGGTATTCTAATTTTAATCTTTTAACCCAATCTTTTTCTATTTGCTCTTGATAATCATTGATTACTTTTCCTTTTATTTCGCTTAATTTTTTTTGAGATGAAGCGATTATTTCTTTTATATATACTACAACATACTGATTGTTGTGTTTATATACTTTAGAAATCCCTTTAGATAGTTTTAATTTTTTTGGCAATTCTTTATCTGTTTTTTCGAAAACACCTTCAGAAACTACCACGTTTTTTAATACATTTTTAATTTCTTTTTGTGCTTTTAATAATTTCTGCACTTGTTTTGCTGTTTTTTTTGATGTACTTGTAACTATTACTGCATTTATTCGGGTATTCCAAATGTAGTTTTGCTTGTTGTTTTCATAAAAACTCTTTAAACCTACGGTGTCTTTTTTTGCTTTTTGCCACACTTTTTTTTCCATTAATTCAAACAATAACAAACCTTCTCTGTATTCTCGAACTATTGCTGCAAAATCTTCATATTCGTTTTCTAAATTCTCATCATGATAGGTAAAGATTTTAGTGTTCACAAAGTCATCAAAACTATCTTCAACTATTTTATCGACTTGTGTTAAGTTTTTGAAGCCACGTATTTTTGCGCGTAAATACTGGTAATATTCTGCATACGAATGTGTTTTGTTTGCAAATGAAAATAATATTTCTTTGTTTTTTTCTGCTTCGGATGTGCGTCCACCTAAAAAACTTTGATCTACTACTTTTAGCAATGTTGGCATTGCATTTGCATTTTTTTTGTAGTTATATCTTGTTTTTAACTGACCATAAAACTTATCGTTTACTGTTTTAGATCGGCTATCTCTTTTTACTTTTTGAGATAATACTTTATGAAGTTTGGCTATTTTTTGTAATGGATATTTTTTTATTAATTTTATAATATGCCATCCGTATTTAGATTGAATTGGACTGGATAATTCTCCTACTTCTCGTAATGAAAACGCAGTGTTTTCAAAGTTTTTATCGCTTAATTTCCCTGCACCAAAACGCTGTAAAACGCCTCCTTTTTTTGCCGAACCTATGTCGTCCGAAAATTGTTTTGCTAGGTCTTTAAAATTAGCACCTTCTTTTAATTGTTTGTAAATTTCTTCAATTTTTTGCTTTGGAGTTCCTGTTAAATTTTTGTTTTTTGTAGCTACCATAATATGTGCTACCTCTACTTCTCCTCTCGATTTCCGTTTACCTAAAACCTTTAAAATATGGTAACCAAACTGGGTTCTAAAAGGTTTAGAAATTTCATTTACAGCTGTTGAATAGGCAACGTTTTCAAAAGAATACACCATTTTAAATGCATTAAAATAACCTAAAGATTCTCCGTAAACAGCATTTCCATCATGTACAGCTTTCATTGTTTTTTCAAAACCTTGTTTTTGAGCTTGTTTTTTATATGCAACTATTCTTTGATATGCTTTTAAAGTATCTACTGGTGTTGCATTTTCTGAACAACGCACTAAAATATGATTCACATTTACTTCATAAACCATTCTATTATATGCTTGTTCTATTAATTGTTCATTAATTTCGGTATCGGTTAAGTATTTTTGTGCCAATTGATTTCTGTACGACCTTAACTCTTTAATATACTTTGGGTTTTTATCTAGTTTTAGTTTTTTTGCTTCTTCTAGTTTTAGTTTATAGTTTACATATAATTTTAAGTACTCATTTATATCTTTTTGTGTTTCATCTTGTATTAAATTGATGTTCTTTTTATATACATTAAGAAACTCTTTTGTAGTTACTGGCACTTTATTTACTGTAAACAGCACTTCTTTTTGCGCAAAAATGGTTGTTGTTAATAATAGTAACGTTATTACGTATGTACTTAACTTCATTGTTTTTAATTTAATTTTTAATGTTAGCAAACATAACAATAATAGCGCTAGTGTACAAGTATATTTTAGCGTTTTATTAATAATAAAATGGGATGCATTTAAAAAAACACATCCCATTTTAGGCATTTATACTATTCGTTTATATTAAATTTTGCAAGTCTTTTATTTTGTAAATAACATTTCTCTATATTTTGTTAACGGCCAAAGCTCATCATCTACTAATAGCTCTAACTTATCACAATGGTAACGAATTTTATCAAAATAAGGCTTTACCTCATTACAGTATGCGAAAGATGTTTTTACAGAACTTGTTAATTTGTTTGCTTTTTTACGAGCATTTATCATGTTCGAAACTCCTGAATTTATTTTTTCGATATGGTTGGAGATTGATTTAATGATAACAATTTGCTCTTTTGCTAAGTTTTTAAAATCTTCGCCAAAAATTTCTTTTAATCCTCGTACATTTTCTATTAACACATTTTGATACTTAATACTGGTTGGTACCACATGGTTACTTGCAATATCACCTAAAACACGTGATTCTATTTGAATTCGCAACGTATAGTCTTCGGTTTCTATTTCATGACGCGCTATTATTTCAACTTCACTCATTATATTCATTTCTTTATACAAGGCTATTGTTTTTGCTGATATTTTTGCTTGTAATGCTTCTGGAGTATTTTTATTATTGCTTAATCCACGTTTTTTTGCTTCTTTTTCCCATTCTTCTCCATAACCATTTCCTTCAAAACGAATACGCTTGGAGTCTTTAATATATTCTCTTAATACATTAAAAATTGCATCGTCTTTTTTAAGTTTTTTATCTTTAATTAAAACATCTACTTCTTTTTTAAAATCTTTTAGTTGCTTGGCGACTATTGTATTTAAAACGGTCATAGACATTGCACAATTTGCTAAAGACCCTACCGCTCTAAATTCAAATTTATTACCTGTAAATGCGAATGGTGAGGTTCGGTTTCTATCGGTATTGTCTAACAAAATTTCAGGCACTTTACCAACTACGTTTAGTTTTAAGTCGGTCATTTCTTGTGGCGAAATTTTACCTTTTGTTACTTTCTCTAATTCATTTAAAACATCTGTTAACTGTGTTCCTATAAATATCGATATAATTGCTGGAGGTGCTTCATTTGCCCCTAAACGATGGTCGTTTCCTGCGCTTGCGATTGCTGCTCGCAATAACTCTTCGTTATCATTTACCGCTTTTATGGTATTGATAAAAAATGTTAAAAACTCTAAGTTTTTCATAGGTGTTTTTCCTGGCGCTAATAAATTAACGCCTGTATTGGTTGCTAACGACCAATTGTTGTGTTTTCCTGACCCATTTACACCTGCAAATGGTTTTTCATGAAACAATACTTTAAAATTATGTCGCTCTGCAATTTTTTCCATCACGTCCATTAATAACGAGTTATGATCTACTGCTAAATTAGTTTCTTCATATATTGGCGCTAATTCAAATTGGTTTGGCGCTACTTCATTATGGCGTGTTTTTACAGGAATTCCTAATAACATACATTGAGTTTCCAAGTCACGCATATAATTTAACGCTCGTGCTGGTATTGATCCAAAATAATGATCATCTAACTGTTGTCCTTTTGCTGATGAATGCCCTAACAAAGTTCGTCCTGTTAACATAATATCTGGTCTTGATTTTACTAATGCTTTATCAATTAAAAAATATTCCTGTTCCCATCCTAAAGACGCACTTACTTTTGTTACATTTTTATCAAAGTATTTTGCAACTGCTGTTGCGTATTTATCTACTTCTTGTAAAGCACGTAATAATGGTGTTTTATTATCTAATGCTTCTCCTGTATAGGAAACAAAAATTGTTGGTATACATAATGTAGTACCCCAAATAAATGCTGGAGATGTTGGGTCCCAAGCAGTGTAACCTCTTGCTTCAAAGGTATTTCTTATTCCTCCGTTAGGAAAAGAGGACGCATCTGGTTCTTGCTGCACTAATTCTCCTGCTCCAAATTTTTCAATTGCTCTTCCTCCTTCAATGGTTTCAAAAAAAGCATCGTGTTTTTCGGCAGTTATTCCTGTTAAAGGCTGAAACCAATGTGTATAATGCGTTACTCCTTTTAATAATGCCCATTCTTTCATAGAAGCAGAAACTTGACCTGCTATTTCTCTATCTATTTTAGTGCCTTTTTCTATGGCAGACATTACACTTTTATAGGATTCTTTAGTTAAATACTGACGCATTGCTGTTTCATTAAACACGTTTTTCCCAAACAATTCCGAACGACGAATATCTTCTTTAATTGGGAATGGTTTACGGTTAAATGTTTCTTTTATTGCGTGAAATCTTAAAGTGGCCATAAATTATACGTTTTATTATTATTATTGTTGCACAAAAGTAATAAAATTTTAACGAATTAATGATTTAACCCTGATTTTTTTAGGGTCATTGCTTAAAATATCTATATTTTTAGTGTTTTACCCCCTAAAAAATACAAAAAACAGTTATGCATGAAGTTAATAGCTTTGTTATATTTACAGAATAGCAAAATACAACCGTTATAAATTAATTTAGAAGCAGGAACACCTTGTGCAAAATGAGTTTTGGTTGCCAAAATAATATCGACAACGCAAAAATGAATTTTAATATCTAAAAAAAACCTGCAAGATTGCAGGTTTTTCAATTTAAAAACTATGTTTTAACTATCTTCTTCTTTGGTTTCTTGATCGGTTATGGTTAGGCACATTTGCACGCTTCATTTGTTGTTTCATCATTTTTATTTGATCACCTAACATACCATGTTTATCTAAAGCCTCTGCTTCTTTCAAAAGTTTATTAGCTTCATTTTTTCTATTTTTACTTGCAACAATACCTGCTAAAAATAGTTTTGCGGCTGCCGTATCATGGTCAAAATTCAAACCTAACTCTATCGCTTTTCGCAAATATTTTTCAGACTTTAAAGGTGTATTTTGATATTCAAACTGTCCTTTTAAAAAATTCCAGTAACCTAATTGTTTTTTGGTAAGTGCAGTTTCAGGTTTTTTAATTTTAGACAATAGCCGTTGTGCGCCTTCCATATCTTGTTTTTTTAGCTTAAACATTACCGCTAAAATAATTTCATTTTTAAAATAAAGCAACACAAAAACAGAAGCTATTAAAATAAGCATAATTCCGTTACCAATTTGACCGTCTGTAAATAACCAGATAACGATAATCAATAATGCTACCGCAACCGTTAATTTTATATTCTTATTAAACATATATAGTATAGTATGAAAATTTGACTGCAAAACTACATATTTTTATGATAAATTCCTTTTAATTTGCAATTCGATTACAAAAATATTTTAAGGTTTAAGAATTGAAAGTAAAAACTTTTAAAAATATTTAATATTAGATTTGTCAAACTAAAAACTCTTTGTATATTTGCACCCATATTTTAACAGGTAATTATTATCCGTTAAACATGAGCGTCAAAAAATAACATTAAGTTTTTAAAAGAATATAAGTAATGAAAAGAACATTTCAACCATCAAAAAGAAAAAGAAGAAACAAACACGGATTTAGAGACAGAATGGCTTCTGTAAGTGGAAGAAAAGTTTTAGCTCGTAGAAGAGCAAAAGGAAGAAAAAAACTATCTGTTTCTTCTGAAACAAGACATAAAAAATAATGATTATCAATTATTTATAATATAAAGGTGTTCCCATTGGGTAACACCTTTTTTTATACATCACAAATAACTATTTTTACATAACAACTTAAACACACAAAGCAATGCCTAAAAAAAACATTAAATCAATACTACTAATTGGCTCTGGACCAATTGTAATTGGTCAAGCATGTGAATTTGATTACGCAGGATCACAAGCATTACGCTCTTTACGAGAAGAAGGCATAGAAACTACACTTATAAACTCTAATCCTGCTACCATAATGACCGACCCGTCAATGGCAGATAATGTGTATTTAAAACCGTTAACCACAAAATCAATAATCGAAATATTAAAAGCACATCCAAATATTGATGCCGTTTTACCAACAATGGGCGGTCAAACTGCTTTAAATTTATGTATTGAAGCAGATGAAAAAGGAATTTGGGAAGATTTTAATGTAGCCATTTTAGGCGTTAATATAGACGCTATAAATGTTACTGAAGATAGAGAGAAATTTAGAACACTAATGCTTTCTATCGGAATAGCAATGGCACCACAAAAAACGGCAACTTCTTTTTTACAAGGAAAAGAAATTGCACAAGAGTTTGGGTTTCCATTAGTAATTAGAGCTTCGTTTACCTTAGGTGGCGCAGGAGCAACTATTGTTTATAAAGAAGAAGATTTTGACGATTTTTTATCACACGGATTAGAAATTTCTCCAATTCATGAAGTAATGATTGATAAAGCATTATTAGGCTGGAAAGAGTTTGAGTTGGAATTATTACGAGATGCAAATGACAATGTAGTTATTATCTGCTCTATTGAAAACATGGACCCAATGGGTATTCATACAGGGGATTCGATAACCGTAGCTCCAGCAATGACTTTAAGCGATACTACGTATCAAAAAATGCGTGATATGGCGATACATATGATGCGTAATATTGGTGATTTTGCAGGCGGTTGCAACGTTCAATTTGCCGTATCTCCAGATGAAAACGAAGACATCATTGCTATTGAAATTAACCCTCGTGTTTCACGATCATCAGCATTAGCAAGTAAAGCAACTGGTTATCCAATTGCAAAAATTGCAGCTAAATTAGCGATTGGTTACCATTTAGACGAGTTACAAAATCAAATTACAAAATCAACATCCGCATTATTTGAACCAACACTAGATTATGTAATTGTAAAAATACCGCGCTGGAACTTTGATAAATTTGAAGGATCTGACCGTACATTAGGAATACAAATGAAATCCGTAGGCGAAGTAATGGGTATAGGTCGTACTTTCCAAGAAGCACTACATAAAGCAACACAGTCGTTAGAAATTAAACGTAATGGCTTAGGTGCAGACGGAAAAGGAGAAACCGATTACAACACCATTATAAGTAAATTAACCCACGCAAGTTGGGACAGAGTTTTTGTGATTTATGATGCCATTGCAGCAGGAATACCAATAAGTAGAATATACGAAATCACTAAAATTGATATGTGGTTTTTAAAACAATACGAAGAGTTATTTCATTTACAAAAAGAAATAACAAACTTTACGATTGACACCATTGAGTACGACTTATTACTAGAGGCAAAACAAAAAGGCTATGGAGACAGACAAATAGCACATATGTTAGGTTGTTTAGAAAGTAAAGTATATGAAAAACGTGAAGAATTAAACATTAAACGTGTGTATAAATTAGTAGACACTTGTGCCGCAGAGTTTAAAGCAAAAACACCTTACTATTATTCTACTTTTGAAAGTCAGATAGAAAAACCTGACGGCACAAAATACGTACATAATGAAAGTATTGTTTCCGATAGAAAAAAAGTAATTGTTTTAGGATCAGGACCTAACCGCATTGGTCAAGGTATTGAGTTTGATTACTGTTGTGTACACGGAGTTTTAGCTGCTGCCGAATGTGGTTACGAAACCATTATGATCAACTGTAACCCAGAAACAGTTTCTACCGATTCTGATACCGCTGATAAATTATATTTTGAACCCGTTTTTTGGGAACACATTTATGAAATCATTCAACATGAAAAACCTGAAGGCGTTATTGTACAATTAGGAGGACAGACTGCTTTAAAATTAGCAGAAAAATTAGACCGTTACGGAATTAAAATTTTAGGAACATCCTATAAAGCTTTAGATTTAGCAGAAGATAGAGGGCATTTTTCGAAAATGTTAATTGAAAATAACATCCCTTTTCCAAAATTTGCTATTGCTGAAACCGTAGACGAAGCTTTAGCTATTGCTGACACCTTAGATTTCCCAATATTAGTGCGCCCATCATATGTTTTAGGCGGTCAAGGAATGAAAATTATAATTAACAAACAAGAACTAGAAGAACACGTTTTTGATTTATTACGCAAAATACCAGGAAACAAACTATTGCTAGATCATTATTTAGATGGCGCAATAGAAGCAGAAGCTGATGCAATTTGCGATGGCGAAAACGTACAAATAATTGGTATTATGGAACACATAGAACCTTGCGGAGTACATTCAGGAGATTCTAACGCAACATTACCTCCATTTAATTTAGGAGAATTTGTAATGCAACAAATTAAAGATCACACCAAAACCATCGCTTTAGCTTTAGAAACAAAGGGCTTAATAAACGTTCAGTTTGCAATAAAAGACGATAAAGTATATATTATTGAAGCCAACCCTAGAGCCTCACGTACAGTGCCATTTATAGCAAAAGCATACAAACAACCGTATGTAAATTTTGCAACTAAAGTAATGCTAGGACATAATAAAGTAACCGATTTTGATTTTAATCCGCAGTTAAAAGGATACGCCATTAAGCAACCCGTTTTTTCGTTTGATAAATTTCCGAATGTAAACAAGCAATTAGGACCAGAAATGAAAAGTACAGGTGAAAGTATTTTATTTATTGACGACTTAAAAGATGATCAATTTTACGATTTATATTCTCGAAGAAAAATGTATTTAGCTAAATAAAAATTGTAAAAGTTATATCGCTATAACATTACTTTCTTTCTTTTATCATTTACTAAGGTACTTGAAAATAATTAAGTAAAAAACGCTCAAGAATTAGTTTTTCTTGAGCGTTTTTCTGTTTTTGATGTTGTTTTTTAATTTTTTTTTGATAACCTTTACATTCTTTCTGGTACATTAATTCCCATTAAACTAAATGCATTTTTAATTACCTTACCTACAGTTTCTGACAACTGTACTCTAAATAATTTTTCGTTTTCTGTATCGGCTCCAAAAATAGATACATTTTGGAAAAACGAATTGTATGTTTTTACCAAGTCGTATGTATAATTTGCAATGTTTGCTGGACTTTGATTGGTAGCTGCTTGTTGTATTGCTTCAGGAAATAATGCAATTTGCTTTATTAAATCCTTTTCTTTACTGTCTAGTTTTATATTGGCCTCAACTGCAATTAAATTGATGTTTTCAATATTTTTATCCGTTTTAAAACGACGTAAAATTGCTTGAATACGTGCATAGGTATATTGTATAAACGGACCTGTATTTCCTTGAAAATCTACCGACTCTTTTGGGTCAAATAAAATACGTTTTTTAGGATCTACTTTTAATATAAAATATTTTAAAGCACCCATACCAATAATATTGTAAATTTCTTCCTTTTGCTGATTTGTATAACCGTCTAACTTTCCTAATTCTTGAGAAATTTCACGAGCTGTACTGGTCATTTCTTGCATTAAATCGTCTGCATCTACAACGGTTCCTTCTCTGCTTTTCATTTTTCCAGAAGGTAAATCGACCATACCGTAACTTAAATGTGATAAATTTTTAGCCCAATGATAGTCTAATTTTTTCAGAATTAAAAACAAGACTTTAAAGTGGTAATCTTGCTCGTTACCAACAGTATAAACCATTGCTTCAACTTCAGGATAATCTTTAGCACGTTGTATTGCTGTACCAATATCTTGGGTCATGTAAACTGCTGTTCCGTCACTACGTAATACTAATTTTTCATCTAAACCTTCTTCTGTAAATTTGCACCAAACCGAACCGTCATCTTTTTTATAAAAAACACCATTTTTAACACCCTCTTCTATATTGTCTTTTCCTAACAAATAGGTGTTACTTTCGTAATATAGCGAGTCAAAGTCAACTCCCAATGCTTTATATGTAACAGCAAAACCGTCATAAACCCATTGGTTCATGATTTTCCAAAGCGCTACTACTTTTTCATCGCCAGCTTCCCATTTTTGAAGCATTTGTTGAGCTTCTTGCATTAATGGCGCTTCTTGTTTCGCCTCTTCTTTCGTTTTTCCGTTTGCAATTAGCACGGTTATTTCTTTTTTGTATTCTTGATCAAATTTCACATAATAGTTTCCTACTAATTTATCGCCTTTTCTTAAATCAAGGTTTAAAGTTGTTTCTGGAGTTTCTTTTTTTCCATCTTTCCCATTGGGTGCAAATTTTTCCCACGCCAACATACTTTTACAAATATGTATTCCTCTATCATTAATAATTTGCGTTTTAATTACTTTTTTACCTGATGCTTTAATGATTTCGGCAACCGAATATCCTAATAAATTATTACGAACATGTCCTAAATGCAATGGCTTATTAGTATTTGGAGACGAATACTCTACCATTACCGCTTTTTTAGATGACACTGATTTTACAAAACCAAAATTTTCTTGTTTTTTTATTTTCTCAAATAAATTAACATAGTGCGATTCCGAAATTACAATATTCAAAAATCCTTTTACCATATTAAACCCTTTTACTTCGGCTACATTTTTTATTAAATAACCGCCTATTGCTTCTCCAATTTGTAGTGGGTTTCCTTTTATAGTACGCAACATCGAGAAAATTACCGCTGTAATATCTCCTTCAAATTCTTTACGAGTTGCTTGAAACTCTACTGTTGGTAAATCGGTTTTATATAATTTGGAAACGGCTTCTTTAATCGCTGTTGTTAATTTATCTTGAATATTCATTATTGTGATTTTAAATTTTAATTTATTTACAATGTTTTTTTGCTTGATAAAATACACTCTATACAACGAAAAAAAACATTAAGTGTTTCATTTTTTCTTGCGAACTACATTTTTTATTAGGGGCAAATTTGAAATTATATTTTTGCTATGTATTTTTATTTTAATCCATTTTCATTCATTGCCATATTCGAATACCGAACTAAAAAACATCAAAAATTAAAGCCATAACTGGCATAATTACTGCTTATTCGTATTCGAAAACCTCATATTGATTTAGTAAAAAAAGTGATTACCCAAAACTTAACGGGGTTTTTATTTTTGCAATATTAATTATGTTTTTTAAATTACTTTATTGCTTACGTGGCAAAAACACTTCTGCCATCATACAACGTGCGCTTCCTCCTCCGTATGCTTCTATAGTATCTAAACTGCTACTTATTATTTTACAGTGTTTTTCTATTATATTTATTTGGGCTGGACGTAAAGAGTTGTAGGCGGATTGACTCATAATTAAATATAAATTATTGTTCTTTCCTTTTACTTGTAACATATTACCTGCAAAACTACTTACTTGTTTTTCACTAATAAAAATTATTTCCTTTCCGTTATCTTGCAAATTTTGGGTAATGTTTTTACGTTCTCTTTTATCGTCTATTGCATCTAAACAAATTACCGCAAAAGTTGTTGCTAAACACATCATTACATTTGTATGATAAATTGCTTCACGTTTTCCGTTTACGGTTTGGTTTGCCGTAAATACTATTGGAGCATATTCAAAATCTTCACAAAACTCAATAAATAAACCTTCATCTGCTCTTGGCGATAAGGCACAGTATGCTTTTCGGTTTGCTCTGTCTAACAGTAAACTTCCTGTACCTTCTAAAAATATATTTTCATTTTCCGCCGATGTATAATCGACAACGTTATTAATTATAAAACCTGCTTCTTCTATGGTTTTTAAAATATCTTCTCTTCGCTCCAATCGTCTATTTTCTGCAAACATTGGGTACAAGGCTATGTTTCCATTTTCATGAAAAGAGATCCAATTATTTGGGAAAATTGAATCTGGCGTATCGGTATCTGTTGTATCATTCACAACAATTACTTTCACACCAATAGCACGTAGTTTTTCAACATATACATCAAACTCTTCTTGTGCTTTTTTATTTACATTTTCTGAAGATAACCCTTCTAATGTTTTTTGGTAGTAGTTATTTACTACTGTTTGTTCATTCATTCTGAAGTTTACAGGACGAATCATTACTATTGTATTTGTTATTTGTTGCATTTTATTGTTATTTGAGGGTGCGAATTTAATAATTTTTTTCTAAAAAAAACAGTTATTCTCTTACTAATGGCAATGTACTGCAACGTAATAAACCTTCTTGTTTGGCTATTTCTGAGTAACTTACCTCTTCTACTTTAATTTCATTTTCACGTAACCACGTATTTAAACGGGTAAAGTTTTTTTCTGAAATGACTACGGTTTCACTTATTGAAAACACATTAGAGTTCATGTTATACATTTCTTCTTTTGTAATTTCAAATATGTTTTCTTTTCCAAAATAAGCGACCAGCCATTGATATTCTTCTTCAATTAAAAAACCATTTTTATGTAGAATTGCTTTATTTTTTCCTACGGGCTGAAAACAACAATCTAAGTGTAAAGCGTTTTCTTTTGGGTTCACATTATCTTTACGCAATTCAAAAGATTTTATTTTTTTATCAGGAAATAGTTTTGTAATTGCTTCAACCGCTTGTTTATTGGTGCGTGCGGTAATATAATTTGAATAGTCTTTCCTTGTATAAGTACCTATAAATATATAATCGTTCCAAGGCATTACATCGCCACCTTCTACATGACATGCTTCAGGAAGCTTTATAATGTTTTTCTCGCCAATTTTATTTAACACATGTTGTATTGCTGTATATTCTTGACTTCTATCTGGTAAAATATTAGATTTTACTAGCTTATCTCCTATAACAAAAGCAATATCTCTTGAGAATATTTGATTATAATTTGTTATAATTGAAGGTCGATATACTTTTACGTTATATTTTTTAAGCACTATTGCTACTTCTTCCATTTCAGCAATCATATCTTTTTCGATAGGATAAGTTCCTGCTAAAACATGTTGTTTACTTTTAGGATCATAACAATCTTCTGGTTTAGGTGTTGTTCCTAAACTTTTTGCCGTGCCTAAAACAACTGCTTTTAAAGTAGCTGTTTCGTTTTGTATGTTTAATTTTAACATGACTATAATGTATAAAAAAAGTCTAAAATTTAGTAAAAAACATCTAGTTTAAAAGTCAACATACCATATAAATAGTTTTCGACTACTCCTAATTAATTGTTAGGAAAAAACTAGCGATTTTATTAAATTTTAGACGCTATTATGTATTCGATTATATTATCTTTTACTTATCTCTTTAAATGGCCTTTCATTTTCTCCAATATATATTTGACGTGGACGTCCAATTGGCTCTTTACGCAAACGCATTTCTCTCCATTGTGCTATCCAACCCGGTAAACGACCTAGTGCAAACATTGGTGTAAACATTCCTGTTGGAATACCTAATGCTCTGTAAATAATACCTGAGTAAAAATCTACATTTGGGTATAATTTACGATCTACAAAGTACGGGTCTGAAAGTGCTTCTTCAGCTAAACCTTTTGCTATTGCTAAAGCTGGATCAGCTACTCCTAAGTCTGCCAATACTTCGTCGGCAGCTATTTTTATAATTTTTGCACGTGGATCAAAGTTTTTATATACACGATGTCCGAATCCCATTAATCGAAAAGAATCGTTTTTATCTTTTGCTTTTGCCATGTACTTTTTAGTATCACCGCCATCAGCTTCAATAGCCTCTAACATTTCAATAACTGCTTGATTTGCACCTCCATGTAATGGTCCCCAAAGTGCAGAAATACCTGCAGAAAGTGAAGCATACAATCCCGCATGTGATGATCCTACCATACGTACTGTTGATGTTGAGCAGTTTTGTTCGTGATCTGCGTGTAAAATTAATAATTTATCAATCGCATTGGCGACTACTTTGTTTGGTTTGTACTCTTCGTTTGGTTTAGCAAACATCATTTTTAAAAAATTATCTACATATCCTAAAGAGTTATCGCCATAGTCTAATGGTAATCCCATTTTTTTTCGATGCGCCCAAGCTGTTAATACTGGAAATTTAGCCATTATTTTAACAATTGCATCGTACATTTCTTCTTCCGAATCTACATTAACAGATGTTGGATTAAATGCAATTAATGCGTTTGTTAATGATGACAATACACCCATTGGATGTGCTGTTTTAGGAAAACCGTCTAGTATTTTTTTAATATCTTCATCTACATGTGCTTCTGCCTTAATATCAGCATCAAATTTAGCTAATTGCACTGCTGTTGGTAGTTCTCCAAAAATCAATAAATATGCTACTTCTAAAAAATCAGCTTTTTCTGCTAATTCTTCTATTGAATATCCTCGGTATCTTAAAACTCCTTCTTCTCCATTTAAAAAGGTTATTGCACTTTCACAAGACCCTGTATTTTTATACCCTGGATCAATCGTAATTACACCTCCTGATAAGCTTCTCAATTTTTTAATATCGATTGCTATTTCACCCTCTGAACCTATAATTACTGGGAATTCTAATTTTTTACCGTTTACTTCTAAAGTTGCTATTTCTGACATTGTTTTATACTACGTTTTAATTATTGCACGAATTTACAAAATTTAGGGTAAAAAAACAATCTTATTTTAAAGAAAAATCTTCTCTTTTTATTTCCGATTTAAATTAAGACCGCCGCAAGGTGAACGCTAATAAAAAGCATTAAAAATTACATTTAAACAACTAAACATCAATATGGTACACTACATATTTGCCGCAAAGAAACTATTGTTTAATTCAGAGGTTGATTTTAACAAAGATAAAATTGTGTATTTAGAAAAATAAAATTTATCATTTTACTTTAAATGCATTTTTTGCAGGAAAATAAGCTACTGACCCTAATTCTTCTTCAATACGTAATAGTTGATTGTATTTTGCCATACGATCTGATCGAGAAGCTGAACCTGTTTTAATTTGCCCACAATTTAATGCTACTGCTAAATCCGCTATTGTTGTATCCTCTGTTTCTCCTGAACGATGACTCATAACTGTAGTATAACCTGCATTATGCGCCATATTAACTGCCGAAATAGTTTCGGTTAATGTGCCAATTTGATTGACTTTTATTAAAATAGAATTCGCAATATTATTTTCAATTCCTTTTGACAAACGCGTTACATTAGTTACATATAAATCATCTCCTACTAATTGGATTTTATCTCCTATCAATTCTGTTAAATATTTCCAACCGTCCCAATCGTTTTCGTCCATTCCATCTTCAATAGATATAATTGGGTATTTATTTGCTAATTCTGTTAAATATTCTGCTTGTTCTTTAGAGGTTCTAATTTTCCCCGAATCACCTTCAAATTTAGAATAATCATACTTACCATCTACAAAAAATTCTGCTGCAGCACAATCTAAAGCAATCATAATTTCTTCTCCTATTATATACCCAGCTTTTTTAACGGCTAATAATACAGTATCTAAAGCGTCTTCTGTTCCTTTAAAATTTGGAGCAAAACCACCTTCATCACCAACAGCAGTACTTAATCCTCTATCGTGTAAAATTTGCTTTAAATTATGGAAAATTTCTGTTCCCATTTTTAATGCTTCTGTAAAACTTTTAGCACCTACCGGCATTACCATAAATTCTTGAAATGCAATTGATGCATCAGAATGCGAACCTCCATTTACAATATTCATCATAGGAACTGGTAATTTGTTTGCACTTACACCACCAATATAACGATACAAGGGTTGATTTAGTTCGTTTGCTGCCGCTTTTGCAACTGCTAATGAAACTCCTAAAATAGCATTTGCCCCTAACTTTTCTTTGTTTGGCGTACCGTCTAAATCAATCATTGCCTGATCGATAGCATTTTGATCAAAAATACTATATCCTAATAATTCTTGAGCAATATCTATATTTACATTTTTAACTGCTTTTAAAACACCTTTACCCATAAAGTCCGAACCTCCATCACGTAACTCTACCGCTTCATGTTCTCCTGTTGAAGCTCCTGAAGGAACAATCGCCCTTCCTAATGCTCCATTTTCAGTAATTACATCCACTTCGACTGTTGGGTTTCCTCTTGAATCAAAAACTTGTCGTGCGTGAACTTGAATAATCATACTCATAATAAATGTATTTATTTAGTTTTTTTAATGTTTTCTATAAACTGATCAAAAAGATATTCAGAATCATGCGGTCCTGGTGATGCTTCTGGGTGATATTGCACTGAAAAACAATTTTTATTTTTCATACGCAATCCTGCTACAGTATGATCATTTAAATGTGTGTGTGTAATCTCTACATTTTCATTAGCTTCAGCCGATTCTTTTACAACTGCAAAACCATGATTTTGAGATGTAATTTCACCTTTACCTGTTATTAGATTTTTTACAGGATGATTAATTCCTCTATGTCCGTTGTGCATTTTAAAGGTCGTTATTCCGTTTGCTATTGCAATTACTTGATGCCCTAAACAGATACCAAACAAAGGCAAGTCTCTTTTTATAATTTCTTTCGCTAAAGTTTGTGCAGCCAATAAAGGCTCAGGGTCTCCTGGTCCATTAGATAAAAAATATCCGTCAGGGTTCCACGCATTCATTTCTTTAAAAGTGGCATTGTACGGAAATACTTTTATGTACACATCTCGTTTCGCAATATTTCGTAAGATATTTTTTTTAATTCCAATGTCCAACGCTGCTACTTTATAAGTTGCTTTTTCATCTCCAAAATAATATGCTTTTTTTGTTGATACTTTAGATGCCAATTCTAAACCGTCCATCGATGGTTTTTTCTTTAACTCTTCCTTTAATGTTTCTATGTTTTCAAAATCAGTAGAAATTACCGCATTCATTGCTCCATTGTCTCTAATATAAGAAACCAATGCTCGCGTATCTACTTCTGAAATTGCAAAGAGATTATTTTCTTTTAAATAATCTTCCAATGATTTATCGGCAATAGGTCTTGAGTATTCGTAACTAAAACTTTTACAAATTAATCCTGAAATTTTTACATTTTCCGATTCAGATTCTTCTTTTGTCGTTCCGTAATTACCAATATGTACATTTGCAGTTACCATTAATTGACCGTAATATGATGGGTCTGTAAAAATTTCTTGATATCCTGTCATACCTGTATTGAAGCACGCTTCTCCAAATGCTGTTCCATCTTGATTTCCTATAGATTTCCCATGAAAAATAGTGCCATCTGCTAATAATAAAAATGCTTTTTTTCGAGTTTGATATTTCATAATATAATAGTTTATTTCAGAGTTATAGCCAAAAAACATGGTTCGTTGACTGTTTTATTTCAATTTTCAATAAATTAGTTGATACTTCAAATATTTGCACCGAGTACCTTTGTTACAAAAATAATATAAAAAAAAGGATAAACTAATCGTTTATCCTTTTTCGTAATATTAAAAAATAATTTTTCATTTTTATTCTTCTTCTTTAGTCGCTACAGCTGTTTTTTTAGCTCTACTTCTACGTGTGGCCTTTTTATCTGGTTTTTTTTCTGCGTTATAGATTTCGTTATAATCAACTAATTCTACCATTGCCATATCAGCATTATCTCCTAAACGATTACCTAACTTGATTATACGTGTATAACCTCCTGGTCTATCTCCAATTTTCGCAGCCACATCTCTAAACAATTCAGTCACTGCTTCTTTTTGACGTAATTTAGCAAATACTAAACGACGATTATGTGTTGTGTCTGATTTAGATTTGGTTATTAAAGGCTCTACAAATTGCTTTAATGCTTTTGCCTTTGCTACCGTGGTATTAATACGCTTGTATTCAATTAATGAACAAGCCATATTTGCTAACATTGCTTTTCTATGCGCTGTTTTTCTGCCTAAATGATTTACTTTTTTTCCGTGTCTCATGACATTTTTTTTTAATCATCATCTTGCTACAACCCACTATTGAGGAGCAAAATATGATGTATTAATCTTTATCTAATTTATATTTTGATAAATCCATTCCAAAATTTAGGTTCTTTAACACAACTAATTCTTCTAGTTCTGTTAATGATTTTTTACCAAAATTACGGAATTTCATTAAATCGTTTTTATTAAATGACACTAAATCACCTAATGTATCTACTTCTGCTGCTTTTAAACAATTTAAAGCTCTTACAGAAAGATCCATATCGACTAATTTAGTTTTTAATAATTGACGCATGTGCAATGATTCTTCGTCATACGTTTCTGATTGTGCAATTTCATCTGCCTCTAAAGTGATACGCTCATCAGAGAATAACATAAAGTGATGAATTAAAATACGTGCAGCATCTGTTAATGCATCTTTTGGATGAATTGATCCATCTGTTTCGATTTCAAAAACTAATTTTTCATAATCCGTTTTTTGCTCTACACGATAGTTTTCAATACTGTATTTTACATTTTTAATAGGCGTATAGATAGAGTCTGTAAAGATTGTTCCCATTGGTGCAGTAGATTTTTTATTTTCTTCTGCTGGCACATATCCTCGCCCTTTTTCTATAGTGATTTCCATATTAACAGTAACCTTTGGATCTAAATTAAAGATTACTAAGTCTGAATTTAACACTTGAAAACCAGAGATAAACTTTTGGAAATCTCCTGCTGTAATTTGTTCTTTTCCTGAAATAGATATAGAAACAGTTTCTTGGTCTGTGTCTTCGATTTGTTGTTTAAAACGAATTTGTTTTAAACTTAATACAATTTCTGTAACGTCTTCTACTACTCCAGAAATTGTAGAGAATTCATGTTCTACTCCTTCCAAACGTATAGAAGTAATTGCAAAACCTTCCAATGAAGATAACAATACTCTGCGAAGTGCATTACCCACGGTCAAGCCATAACCTGGCTCTAATGGTCTGAACTCGAATTTACCTTCGAACTCAGAAGAATCAATCATTATAACCTTATCTGGTTTTTTAAAATTTAATATAGCCATATTAAAATGTTGTTTTCAATTATTATTTAGAGTATAATTCTACGATTAATTGCTCTTTGATATTTTCTGGAATTTGCAAACGTACTGGTATAGTTACAAAAGTCCCTTCTTTAGTTGCATTGTTAAAAGTTATCCACTCATATACATTGCTACTATTTGCTAATGAACTTTCAATAGCAACTAAAGACTTAGATTTCTCTCTAATTCCTACTACATCATTAGCTTTTAAACTATAAGATGGTATATTAACAATTTCTCCATTCACAGTAATGTGTCTGTGAGAGACTAATTGACGCGCTCCACTACGAGTAGGAGAAATTCCCATTCTATAAACTACGTTATCTAACCTTGATTCACATAACTGTAGTAAAACTTCACCTGTAATACCATTAGCAGCTGATGCCTTTTTAAACAAGTTACGAAATTGTCGCTCTAACATACCATAAGTATATTTAGCTTTTTGCTTTTCTGCTAATTGTATAGCATACTCAGATTTTTTACCTCTTCTTCTGTTATTTCCGTGTTGACCTGGAGGATAATTTCTTTTTTCAAAAGATTTATCGTCTCCAAAAATTGCTTCTCCGAATTTACGTGCAATTTTAGTTTTTGGACCTGTATATCTTGCCATTTCTTGTTGTTTTTAAAAAGGAGGTTATGAATTAAGGCTTACTATCCTTCGAAAACCTATGCTTCCTTTTGTTGTTAATAATATAAAAAAGAACTAAAATAGCACTTTGAAGTACTATTTTAGTATATTGTAATTAAACTCTTCTTCTCTTTGGAGGTCTACACCCATTATGAGCTGCTGGTGTTACATCAATAATTTCTGTAACATCAATACCTGCATTATGGATTGAACGAATAGCAGATTCCCTACCATTTCCTGGACCTTTCACATAAGCTTTCACTTTTCTTAATCCTGCTTCATGTGCTATTTTCGCACAATCTTCAGCTGCTAATTGAGCCGCGTACGGAGTGTTCTTTTTAGAACCTCTGAAACCCATTTTTCCTGCAGAAGACCAAGATATTACATCGCCTTTTTTATTTGTTAAAGACACTATAATATTATTAAATGAAGACGTTATATGCACTTGTCCTACTGACTCTACTACAACTTTACGTTTTTTAGTACTCTTTGTTGACTTTGCCATAATTATCTATTTTTTCTTGTTAGCAACGGTTTTTCTTCTACCTTTTCTCGTTCTTGAGTTATTTTTAGTACGCTGCCCTCTTAATGGTAATCCCATTCTGTGACGTATACCTCTATTACAACCGATATCCATTAAACGTTTAATGTTTAATTGAACCTCTGTTCTTAACTCTCCTTCGATAGTATAGATCCCTACGTGTTCTCTAATTTTTCCGATTTCATCATCAGACCAATCTTGTACTTTCGTATCTTCACTAACTCCTGCTTTTGCTAAAATTTCTTTAGCCCTACTAGCACCTACACCGAAAATGTAGGTTAATGCGACTACACCCCTTTTGTATTTTGGAATATCAACACCTGCAATTCTTGCCATAACTTACCCTTGTCTTTGTTTAAATCTAGGATTCTTTTTATTAATAACGTACAATCTTCCTTTACGACGTACGATTATGCACTCTGCACTTCTTTTTTTTACTGATGCTCTTACTTTCATCTGTTCAAAATTTATATATTATGTAAGTTTACAACCTACTTTTTCTTACAACTGTAATTTTACGAAGTGCAAAATTACAAAATTGTTTTGAAACATTTACACTTTAACTAAACTTTTTAGTATCTGTATGTAATTCTTGCTTTTGATAAATCATACGGACTCATTTCTAACTTCACCTTATCCCCTGGTAATAACTTAATATAATGCATACGCATTTTACCTGAAATATGTGCTGTTACTACATGCCCGTTTTCTAACTCTACACGGAACATTGCATTTGACAATGCTTCTATAATACTTCCGTCTTGCTCTATTGCTGGTTGTTTTGCCATAATTATGTTACTGATTTTCTGTTTTTACCAGTTTCCATTAAACCGTCATAATGTCTGTTCAATAAATACGCATTAACTTGTTGCATTGTATCCATTGCTACACCTACCAAAATCAGTAAAGATGTACCTCCGTAAAATAACGCCCAACCTTGTTGGATATTCATTAATTGAACAACTATTGCTGGAAAAACAGCTATTAATGCTAAAAATATAGATCCTGGCAAAGTTATTTGAGACATAATTTTATCTAAATAATCTGCTGTTTCTGTGCCTGGTTTAATACCTGGAACAAAACCATTACTACGCTTTAAGTCGTCTGCCATTTTATTTGTCGGTACCGTAATTGCCGTATAAAAATAGGTAAATATGATAATCAAAAATGCAAACAATAAATTATAATATAGTCCGAACATATTACTAAATTCGGTTTGTAAAAAATTAGCAAACTCACCTTCTCCAACAGTACTACCTAATAAAGCAGGCACAAACATAATTGCTTGTGCAAATATAATTGGCATTACACCTGATGCGTTTAACTTTAATGGCAAAAACTGTCTTGCCCCCTCTTCATATCCTCCAACAGTAGAACGTCTTGCATATTGCACAGGAACTTGACGAACGGCAAGCACTAACATTATAGACAGTAATATTATTACTAACCAAACTATTATTTCTATTAGAATCATCATTGGACCTCCAGTAGCAGTATCTCCAGAAAGCCTAGAGCCTATTTCTTGCACAAAAGCCCCTGGCATACCAGCAATAATACCTACCATAATTAATAACGAGATACCGTTACCAATACCTTTATCTGTAATTTTCTCTCCTAACCACATTGCAAATACACAACCTGATATTAAAATAATTACTGAAGGAATCCAAAACATAAGACCTTTTCCCATAACAAAAGCACTATCAGGAACACCTAAACTACCTAAACTACCTAAGTAAAAAGGAGCCTGAACTGAACAAATTGCAATAGTTAACCAACGCGTAATCTGTGTGATTTTTTTTTGCCCACTTGCACCTTCTTTTTGTAATTTTTGAAGATATGGTATGGCAATTGTCATCAACTGAACAACAATAGAAGCAGATATATAAGGCATTATACCTAGCGCAAATACAGATGCTTTAGATAATGCTCCTCCTGTAAAGGCATTAATTAATGCTAAAAATCCACCATCATCAAACTTACTACTTAAGCCTGTTAATTGACTAACATCTATACCTGGCAACACAATTTGCGCTCCAAAACGATAGGCTAATAACAATCCAAGAGTTAAAAGAATCTTATTCTTTAACTCTTCGATTTGCCAAACGCCTTTAATTGAATCTATTATTTTATTCATTTAAAATATTCTTATAAAGTTACAATTGTACCACCTGTATTTTCAACGGCAGCTTTCGCTGTTGCTGTAAATTTATGTGCTGTAATTGTTAATTTTGCTTTTAACTCACCTCTACCTAAGATTTTTACTAAATCATTTTTACCTACTAATCTATTAGCGATTAAAACGTCTAAATCTACAGTGTCTTTTATTTTTCCAGCATCTACTAACCCTTGTAAAGTATCCAAATTCACACCTGCAAACTCTTTACGATTAATATTTGTGAAACCAAACTTAGGTACACGTCTTTGCAAAGGCATTTGACCACCTTCAAATCCTATTTTTCTTGAATAACCTGATCTTGATTTTGCTCCTTTATGACCTCTTGTTGAAGTACCTCCTTTTCCAGACCCTTGACCTCTACCAATTCTTTTACAATTAGCACGTACCGAACCTTCTGCAGGTTTTAAATTACTTAAATCCATTATTAAAATATTTTTACTAAGCTTCTACAATAGAAACTAAATGTTTAATTTTATTTACCATTCCAAGAATTGCTGGAGTATCATCGTGTTCAACCACCTGACCAATTTTTTTAAGACCTAAAGATTCCAAAACTCTTTTTTGCCTTTCTGGTCTTCCTATAGCACTTCTATCTTTTCTTACTTTTATTTTTGCCATCTTGATTTATCCTTTAAATAGTTTTTCTAAAGATATACCTCTTTGTTTTGCAACAAACCTAGCATCTCTTAATTGTAATAAAGCATCAAATGTTGCTTTTACAACATTATGCGGGTTAGATGATCCTTGAGATTTAGAAAGCACATCATGCACTCCTACTGCCTCTAAAACATGACGCATAACACCTCCTGCAATTACTCCTGTACCAGGAGCCGCAGGCATAATATTAACTCTTGCCCCGCCAAACTTACCTTTTTGCTCATGTGGCAATGTTCCTTTTAATAAAGGAATTCGCACTAAGTTTTTCTTAGCATCTTCAATAGCTTTTGCAATCGCACTAGCTACGTCTTTAGATTTTCCTAACCCATGACCTACTACTCCGTTTTCATTCCCAACAACAACAATTGCTGAAAAACCGAAAGCTCTACCACCTTTAGTTACTTTTGTTACACGATTTACACCAACTAAACGATCTTTCAAATCTAAACCTGTTGGTTTTACTAACTCTGTATTTTTGTATTTCTGATACATAATTTCTTAGAATTTTAGTCCACCTTCTCTAGCACCTTCTGCTAATGATTTTACTCTGCCGTGGTATAAGTTACCACCTCTATCAAAAGAGATTGTAGTTACCCCAGCTTTAACTGCTTTTTCCGCTACTGCTTTACCTACTAAAACCGCAGCATCTTTTTTAGTGCAAGACTCTGTACTAATTTCTTTGTCTCTTGAAGAAGCTGCAACTATTGTTTTACCCGTAACATCATCTATTACTTGTGCATAAATTTCTTTATTACTCTTAAAGACCGCCAAACGTGGTCTTTCTGAAGTACCAGAAACTATTTTTCTGATTCTGTTATGGATTCTCGCTCTTCTAGCGTCTTTTGATAATTTCATTTGTTAATTTTTTTTTATTACTTAATAGTAAGATGGAAATTAGCAACTATTTAAACCTTCATAAAATTTAACGTAAAAAACAAACGTTTAAATAGTTTCTTATATTTCTCAACTAAAATTACTAAGCCGATTTACCAGCTTTTCTTCTTAATACTTCACCAACAAACTTAATTCCTTTACCTTTATATGGCTCTGGTTTACGGTAAGAACGGATTTTAGCCGCTACTTGACCTACTAGTTGTTTGTCAAATGATGTTAATTTTATTATTGGATTTTTACCCTTGTTAGATACTGTTTCAATCTTAACTTCCGGCGCTATATCCATTACTATGTTGTGAGAAAACCCTAAAGCTAATTCTAATTTTTGCCCTTGATTACTTGCTCTGTAACCAACTCCTACTAATTCTAATTCTTTAGTATACCCCTTAGAAACACCTTCAATCATGTTTGCAATTAATGCACGATATAGACCATGTTTTGCTTTATGATCTTTAATTTCTGACGAACGCTCTAATACAACTTTACCATCTTCCAATTTTATTGTAATATCCTTGATTTCTTGAGTCATTTCACCCAATTTACCTTTTATTACTACACTTCCATCTTTTACTTCAACCGTAACTCCTTCTGTAATTACGACTGGATTTCTTCCTATTCTTGACATTTCTTTCTGTAGTTAAAAATTAGTAAACTATGCAAAGTATTTCTCCACCTACATTTTCTTTCCGAGCTTGTTTACCCGTCATAACCCCGTGAGATGTAGAAACAATAGATATTCCAAGACCATTTAGCACTCTTGGAAAATTACTTGAACCAGCATACATCCGTAAACCTGGCGTAGATACTCTTTGAATCTTTTTGATTACTGAGTCTTTGTTTTCATCGTACTTTAGTGCAATTTTAATAGTCCCTTGCACCGATGATTCATCAAATTTATAACTTAAAATATACCCTTGATCGAATAATATTTTAGTCATTTCTTTTTTTAGATTAGACGCAGGAATTTCAACCACTCTGTGATTTGCTCTAAATGCATTTCTAACTCTGGTTAGATAATCCGCTATTGGATCTGTATTCATATACTTAATTTTGCGGTTTTGGTTTTCAATTCTGAAATAATAGAAATTGAACCTAAAACCAATTTATAATTTTTTTTTACCAACTGGCTTTTCTTACTCCTGGTATTAAACCTTTGTTTGCCATTTCTCTAAACATAACACGAGACAAACCGAATTGACGCATATATCCTTTTGGTCTTCCTGTTAGCTTACACCTATTATGTAAACGAACCGGTGACGCGTCTTTTGGTAGCTTTTGTAACGCTTCATAATCTCCAGCTTCTTTTAAAGCCTTTCTTTTTGCAGCATACTTTGCAACCATCTTCTCTCTTTTCACCTCACGGGCTTTCATTGATTCTTTTGCCATGTCTTAGTTTTTTTTAAAAGGTAAACCTAACTCTGTTAATAATGATTTTGCTTCCTTATCTGTATCCGCAGACGTTACAAATGTAATATCCATTCCTGAAATTTTATTGATTTTATCAATATTAATTTCTGGAAATATAATTTGCTCTGTAATACCTAAGTTGTAGTTTCCTCTACCATCAAAACCTGTTGCTTTAATGCCTCTAAAATCCCTAACTCGAGGTAATGAAGCGGTAACAAAACGATCTAAAAACTCGTACATCTTCTCTCCTCTTAACGTAACCTTTACACCAATCGGCATACCTTTACGCAATTTAAAAGAAGCTACATCTTTTTTAGACAAAGTAGCTACTGCTTTTTGACCTGTAATTTTAGTTAACTCATCAATAGCATAATCAATTTGTTTCTTATCAGAAACCGCTGCACCAACACCACGAGAAATTACTATTTTCTCTAATTTTGGCACCATCATTACGTTTTTGTAACTAAATTCTTCTGTAAGAGCGGTAACAACTCTGTCCCTGTACTCTTGTTTTAATCTTGGAATGTAAGCCATAACTAAATTACTTCATTAGATTTTTTTGAATATCTCTCCTTATCTTTTCCTTCACCCCTATAACCGATTCTGGTAGTTTTACCATCCGCAGTTAATAGTGATAAATTAGAAATTTGTAATGGAGCTTCTTTTTCTACGATTCCTCCTTGTGGACTCTGAGCATTAGGTTTAACATGTTTTTTTACCATATTAACTCCTTCAACAATCGCTTTGTTTTTTTCACGAAGAATTTGTGTAATTACTCCTTCAGAACCCTTATGGTCTCCTGCTATCACTCTTACTTTATCTCCTTTTTTTATTTTTAATTTTATCATCTTAAATAAATGTATTAAAGCACCTCTGGCGCTAATGATACAATCTTCATAAATCCTTTATCACGAAGTTCTCTTGCGGCAGGTCCAAAAACACGAGTTCCTCTCATCTCACCTGTTGGATTTAATAACACGCATGCATTATCATCAAAACGAATATAAGAACCATCTGGTCTTCTTATTTCTTTTTTTGTTCTAATCACTACAGCCGTAGAAACTTGTCCTTTTTTCACACTACCGTTAGGAGTAACATCTTTAATTGTAACAACGATTTTATCTCCTACAGAAGCATATCTTCTTTTCGTACCTCCTAGAACACGGATAGTTAACACTTCCTTTGCTCCAGTATTATCGGCCACTCTTAGTCTTGATTCTTGTTGTAACATTATTTCGCTCTTTCAATTATTTCTACCAATCTCCAACATTTAGATTTACTTAAAGGTCTTGTTTCCATGATCTTTACTGTATCTCCAATATTGCAGTCATTTTCCTCATCGTGTGCAACATATTTTTTTGTTTTTAACACGAATTTCCCGTACATAGGATGCTTTACACGTTTCACTTCAGAAACCACTATTGATTTCATCATTTTGTTACTTGTAACAACCCCTATTCTTTCTTTTCTTAAATTTCTTTTTTCCATCTTTCAGCAGAATACCTATTGTAATTCTCTTTTAGTTAGTTCTGTTGCTAATCTAGCAACAGTTCTTCTTGCCGCACGCAATTGTAACGGATTATCCAATGGTTGGATAGCGTGTGACATTTTTAAGTCATAATAACTTTTTTTCAACTCCCCAAACTTCTCTTGTAAGTCTACTGTAGACAGTTCTTTTACTTCTGATTGTTTCATGATCATTTTTAAAATTTAAATTACGCTTCGTAATCTCTTGCTACAATAAACTTAGTTTTTACTGGAAGTTTTTGAGCAGCTAAGCGCAATGCTTCTTTTGCAATATCCATTGGCACTCCACCAATTTCAAATAATACTCTTCCTGGTTTCACAACGGCAGCATAATATTCTACTGAACCCTTACCTTTACCCATACGTACTTCAAGAGGTTTCTTTGTAATTGGTTTGTCTGGAAATATTTTAATCCATAACTGACCTTCTCTTTTCATGTAACGGGTAGCAGCAATACGTGCAGCTTCTATTTGTCGCGAGTTGACGAAATTAGAGTCCATCGACTTGATACCAAATGATCCGTTTGAAAGCAAAAAACCTCTACCGGCATTACCTTTCATACGTCCTTTTTGGACTTTACGATATTTTGTTCTTTTTGGCTGTAACATCTTTTGTTCTTACTTTTAATTACTTTCTACGACGAGATCTATTCCCATCACGTCCAGCACCTTTCCCACTTTGTTTTTTGGACAAACCAACCAACGGAGAAAGATCTCTTTTACCATAAACTTCACCTTTCATAATCCACACCTTAACACCCAACTTACCATAAGTAGTGTTGGCCTCTACAAGTGCATAATCTATGTCAGCTCTAAATGTTGATAAAGGAATACGACCTTCTTTATACCCTTCTGAACGCGCCATTTCAGCACCATTCAAACGACCAGAAATTTGAATCTTGATTCCCTCAGCATTCATTCTAGTAGCAGCGGTAATAGCCATTTTAATAGCACGTCTATAAGAAATTCTATTCTCAATTTGACGAGCAATACTAGTCCCTACTAAAAACGCATCTAGTTCAGGGCGTTTAATTTCGAAGATGTTGATTTGCACTTCTTTACCTGTAATTTTTTTAAGCTCTTCCTTCAACTTGTCTACCTCCTGACCACCTTTCCCAATAATAATACCAGGCCTAGCAGTAGTGATAGTAACGGTTACAAGTTTAAGAGTTCTCTCTATAATTACCCTTGAAACACTAGCTTTAGATAAACGCGCATGAATATACTTACGGATTTTATCGTCTTCGGCAAGTTTATCGCCGTAGTCTTTACCCCCATACCAGTTAGATTCCCATCCTCTGATTATTCCAAGGCGATTTCCGATTGGATTTGTTTTTTGTCCCATATCTATCTTAACTTTGTGTATTTTTATTTGATCCAAGCACTAATGTAACATGATTGGAACGTTTTCTAATTCTGTGCGCACGACCTTGAGGCGCTGGACGAAGTCTTTTTAACATCGTTCCTCCATCTACCCTAATCTCCTTCACAAATAAGTCTGCATCTTCCAAATCTTCATCTTCGTTTTTAGCTTGCCAGTTTGCAATTGCAGACAATAACAATATCTCTAAACGACGTGATGCCTCTTTAGAACTAAATTTTAAAATCTGAAGCGCTTTTTCCACCTTCACACCTCTTACCAAATCCGCTACTAAACGCATTTTTCTTGGTGACGTAGGGCAGTTATTTAATTTAGCGAAAGCAATTTGCTTTTTCTCAGCCTTAATTCTATCGGCCATTTCTCTTTTACGAACTCCCATAGCTTCTATCTTTTACCTTTATTTTTTGCACCAGCATGACCTCTAAAGGTTCTTGTTAGCGAAAATTCTCCTAATTTATGACCTACCATGTTTTCCGTAACATACACAGGAATAAATTGACGACCATTATGAACAGCAATTGTTTGACCTACCATGTCTGGTGAAATCATTGATGCTCTTGACCAAGTTTTAATAACTGTCTTTTTACCAGACTCAATATTCGCTTGTACCTTTTTAGTTAAACTATGATGAATGTAAGGTCCCTTTTTTAATGAACGTGCCATATCTTAAATTATTTATTTCTACGTTCTACAATATACTTATTACTAGCCTTAGTCTTAGAACGAGTTCTATAACCTTTAGCTGGTACTCCATTTTTATTTCGAGGATGACCACCTGATGACTTCCCTTCACCACCACCCATTGGATGATCTACAGGGTTCATTACCACCGGCCTTACTCTTGGCCTTCTACCTAACCATCTTGACCTACCTGCTTTACCAGAAACCAACAATTGATGATCTGAATTAGAAATAGCTCCTATTGTCGCTAGACAAGTTACCAAGATCAATCTTGTTTCACCCGAAGGTAATTTAATAGTTGCAAATTTACCATCTCTCGCCATTAATTGAGCAAAAGTACCTGCCGAACGAGCCATAATAGCTCCTTGATCAGGACGCAATTCGATACATGAAATAATTGTTCCTAACGGAATTGCACTTAAAGGCATTGCATTACCAACTTCTGGAGCAACTGACTCTCCTGAAAGTAACTTTTGCCCAACCTGCAATCCATTTTGCGCAACAATGTACCTTTTTTCTCCATCTGCATATTGCACTAATGCAATAAAAGCAGTTCTATTCGGATCGTATTGTATAGACAATACTTCCGCAGCATCATCTTTACGATCTCTTTTGAAATCGATAATTCGATACCTCCTCTTATGACCTCCACCTCTATGAGATATGGTCATTTTTCCTTGATTGTTTCTACCACCCGTTCTTTTTATCGGTGTCAATAATGACTTTTCCGGCTTATCAGTAGTAATGGCATCAAACCCATTTACTACTCTAAAACGCTGACCAGGTGTGATTGGTTTTAATTTTCTAACTGACATTTTCGTCTTTAGTTATTATTAGTATAAAAATCAATTATCTCTCCTTCCGATAACTGAACCATTGCTTTTTTAACTGCATTGGTTTTTGACGTCACCATTCCGGTTTTCGTAAAACGCTGACTCCTATCAGGTCTTACGTTTATAGTACGAACTTTTTCTACAGAAACTCCATAAGCAGCTTCCACCGCTTTTTTTATCTCTACTTTATTCGCATTTTTCCTTACAACAAAAGTAAAGCAGTTTGCCACCTCACTCATATTTGTTGCTTTTTCTGTAATCACAGGTTTAATTAAGATACTCATGCTTTTATTATTTACTTAAATTCGATACAATTCCTTCTAAAGAGCTTTCAAAAAGCACTACTTTATTTGCATTCATTAACGCATAAGTGCTTATTTCCGAAGAAGTTACTACATTTGCGCGCTTTAAATTTCGTGAAGACAAATATACATTTTTATTTGACTCTCCCAACACAAACAAAGATTTTTTATTTTCAAGACCTAAATTAGCTAATAATGCAATAAATTCTTTTGTTTTTGGAGATTCAAAACTAAAGTCTTCAATAACAACAATATTCTGCTCTTTAGCTTTAATTGTTAACGCCGATCTTCTTGCTAAACGCTTAATACCTTTGTTCAACTTAAAACCATAATTTCTTGGTCTTGGCCCGAACATACGCCCTCCGCCTCTAAAAACACCAGATTTAATACTACCCGCACGAGCCGTACCTGTTCCTTTTTGTTTTTTAATTTTCCTTGTACTACCAGCAATTTCCGCTCTTTCTTTAGTTTTATGCGTTCCTTGACGTTGATTGGCCAAGTATTGCTTTACATCTAAATACACCGCATGATTATTTGCTTCAATAGCGAAAACAGCACTAGAAAGCTCTGCGCTTCTACCTGTTTCTTTTCCTTTTTTATCTAAAACTGCTACTTTCATTATTTCTCAATAATTACATAAGAGTTATTATGACCAGGAATCGCTCCTTTTATAACAAGTAAGTTCTTTTCAGCAACTACTTTTAACACTCTTAAATTTTGAACTTTAATTGTTTCGCCACCCATTCTTCCTGCCATACGCATTCCTTTGAATACTCTTGCTGGATATGATGCGGCTCCGATAGAACCAGGTGCCCTTAAACGGTTATGTTGACCGTGAGTAGCTTGACCTACTCCGGCAAACCCGTGTCTTTTCACTACACCCTGAAAACCTTTACCTTTAGAAGTCCCTGAAACATCAACGAACTCACCTTCTATAAAGTGCTCCACAGTAATAGCATCACCTAATTTATATTTCTCTTCAAACCCCTTGAACTCAACGACTTTATATTTAGGAGAAGTACCTGCTTTATTAAAATGGCCGTTAGCCGCTTTAGTAGCACGTTTTTCTGCCTTGTCATCGAAACCAAGTTGAAGAGCTTCATAGCCATCAACCTCATTGGTTCTGACTTGGGTAACAACGCATGGCCCAACTTGAACTACAGTACAAGGAATATTTTTCCCGTTCTCGTCAAACAAGCTAGTCATACCGATTTTTTTTCCGATTAACCCAGACATACTGATTTTTGATTTGCGATTGATTACTCAATCTATTATTAATTATTTATTAAAAAAACTCAGGGCCAAAATAACTCAACCCTGAATATATTTTTCCGTTTTTCCCTTACTCGAAGCTCAGGATATGTTATTTTTGGAGTGCAAATATAGAACTAATTTCTATATAAACGAAATTAAACTTTAATTTCTACTTCAACTCCACTTGGAAGCTCTAATTTCATCAACGCATCAATCGTTTTTGAAGAAGAACTATAGATATCTATTAGTCTTTTAAAAGAACTTAATTGAAATTGTTCTCTTGATTTTTTATTTACGTGTGGTGAACGTAATACTGTAAATATCTTTTTATGTGTCGGTAATGGTATTGGACCCGTCACTACAGCTCCAGTACTTTTTACTGTTTTTACGATTTTTGCAGCAGATTTATCTACTAACATGTGATCGTAAGATTTTAATTTAATTCTAATTTTTTGACTCATTTTATAAAAATTAAGCGTTAGTACCTTTTGCTGCTTTTATCACTTCTTCTGAAATATTAGAAGGAGTTTGTGCATAGTGTGAAAATTCCATTGTAGATGTTGCTCTGCCCGAAGACAATGTACGTAACGAGGTTACATAACCGAACATTTCCGATAAAGGAACAGTTGCTTTAACAACTTTAGATCCTGCACGGTCACCCATGTCAGATATTTGACCTCTACGTCTATTTAAATCTCCAACAATATCACCCATATTTTCTTCTGGAGTTAACACCTCCAACTTCATAATAGGCTCCATTATTACCGCACCAGCTGCTTTAGCAGATGCTTTGAACCCTAATTTAGCTGCGATTTCGAATGACAATTGATCTGAATCGACATCATGATAAGACCCATCTCTTAAAGTTACCTTTAATGAATCTACTTCATATCCTGCTAACGGTCCATTTTTCATAGCCATTTTAAATCCTTTTTCGATAGACGGCACAAATTCCTTAGGAACATTACCACCTTTAATTACAGATTCAAATACCAATCCAGATACACCTTCTTCAGCTGGCTCAATTGTAAATACAATATCTGCAAATTTACCACGACCACCTGATTGCTTTTTATAAACCTCTCTATGATCTGCAAGTCTTGTAATTGCTTCCTTGTATTCAACTTGAGGCTCACCTTGATTAACTTCAACTTTAAACTCACGCCTTAAACGATCTACAATAATATCTAAGTGTAATTCACCCATTCCTGATATAATTGTTTGACCTGAAGCTTCATCTGTTTTTACTGTAAATGTGGGATCTTCTTCCGCTAATTTAGCTAAAGACATTCCTAATTTATCAACATCAGCTTTTGTTTTAGGCTCAACAGCAATACCAATTACCGGGTCTGGAAAATCCATAGATTCCAATACGATTGGGTGTTTTAAATCCGTTAATGTATCTCCTGTTTTAATACTCTTAAAACCTACTGCTGCTCCGATATCTCCTGCTTCGATATAATCAACTGCATTTTGCTTATTGGCATGCATTTGATAAATACGGGAGATACGTTCTTTTTTACCAGAACGGTTATTTAACACATAAGAACCTGCGTCTAAACGACCCGAATATACTCTAAAAAACGCTAAACGACCTACAAAAGGATCTGTAGCAATTTTAAATGCTAAAGCTGCAAATGGCTGATCTACTGAAGGCTTTCTTGATTCTTCTTTATCCGTATCAGGGTTTATACCTACAATATCATCTTTATCTAAAGGCGAAGGCAAATAACGACACACTGCATCTAATAAAAACTGAACACCTTTATTTTTAAACGCAGAACCACAAATCATAGGTATGATTGCCATATCCATAACTGCTGCTCTTAAAGCTGCGTGCACTTCATCTTCTGTAATAGAATCTTCATCTTCCATGAATTTTTCTAACAGATTTTCATCGTAACTTGCTACTTCTTCAATCAATAAAGCTCTATACTCTTTAGCTTCCGCTTTTAATTCTTCTGGAATGTCAATAACTTCAAATTTTGCTCCTTGAGATTCATCATCCCAAATAATAGCTCTGTTCTTTATTAAATCAACAATTCCTCTAAAATTATCTTCTTCACCAATTGGCAAAACTATAGGCACTGCATTAGAGCCTAACATTTCTTTAACTTGTTTATTTACCATCAAGAAATCTGACCCTTGACGATCCATTTTATTTACAAATCCAATACGTGGTACTTTATAATTATCCGCTAGTCTCCAGTTTGTTTCAGATTGTGGCTCAACACCATCAACTGCACTAAACAAAAACACTAACCCATCTAATACACGTAAAGATCTATTTACCTCTACAGTAAAATCTACGTGACCAGGAGTGTCAATAATATTAAAATGATACCCTTGAGTATCGTCTTGTTTTTCTCCATTCTTAAGAGGAAAATCCCATGTACAAGTGGTTGCCGCTGAAGTAATTGTAATACCTCTTTCTTGCTCTTGCTCCATCCAATCCATAGTAGCCGCACCGTCATGCACCTCTCCTATTTTATGACTAACACCTGTATAATATAATATACGTTCCGTAGTAGTGGTTTTTCCAGCATCAATATGTGCTGCAATACCAATATTTCTTGTTAAACTTAAATCTCTTGCCATTTCTTAAAATCTAAAGTGTGAGAATGCTTTATTAGCTTCCGCCATTTTATGCACATCCATTCTTTTCTTTACTGCAGAACCTTCTTCTTTAGCTGCAGCTAAAACCTCAGACGCTAAACGAACAGCCATTGACTTTTCATTTCTTTTACGAGAGTAACTGATTAACCATTTAATTGCCATTGAAACTTTTCTGTCCGCTCTAATTGGCATTGGGATTTGAAATGTTGCTCCACCAACCCTACGACTACGTACTTCTACGTGAGGCATAACATTCGACAACGCTTCTTTCCAAACTTCTAATGATGATTTTTCTTCATCATTTTTTTTCTCCTCTATAATATCCATTGCATCATAGAACACTTTAAAAGCAACCGACTTTTTACCGTCATACATTAAGTTATTCACAAAACGTGTTACCAGTTGGTCATTAAACCTTGGATCTGGTAAAAGTGGTCTTTTTTTCGCCTTTCTTTTTCTCATGTCTTTTTCTTAAAAAATTTTTACTTTTTACTTTTTAGGGCGTTTCGCACCATACTTAGATCTACGTTGCGTACGTCCTTCAACACCTGCGGTATCCAAAGCACCACGCACAATGTGATATCTAACTCCTGGTAAATCTTTTACTCTTCCTCCTCTAACTAATACTATCGAGTGCTCTTGTAAATTGTGACCCTCACCACCGATGTATGCATTTACTTCGTTACCGTTTGTTAAACGAACCCTTGCTACCTTACGCATTGCTGAGTTTGGTTTTTTAGGAGTCGTCGTATAAACACGAGTACACACACCACGTCTTTGAGGACACGAATTTAAGGCAACCGATTTACTCTTCTTAGTTATTTTGGTTCTTCCTTTCCTTACTAATTGTGAAATAGTTGGCATAATTGTTTTTACTAATTTTTTGTTATATAAATCCTCTAATCTTCTTAAAGGGGTGCAAATGTATAAATATTATTCTATTAATCAAACCTCTGATTGCTTTATTTTCTAAATTTAAAAAATAAAGCACAATATTCTCCTTAATCATCCGTTTCTAATTAGTTTTGTGACGTTAGTTTTTTTTAATTAAAAAACTTTTTTAATTAAGTTTATGAAACATTTCTTACTATACCTTATTATGTGTACTAATTTCTTGACCACATCTTTTGGTCAAAATTTAGAGCTAAAAATTGTAGGAAAAGATAGTATCAGCAAACGGTTTTTAAAAGAATACAAAAACTCCTTTAAAAACATGAATAGCTTAACGGAAGAAATTACACTTTTAAAAAAAGAACTATCAAATCAAGGTTTTTTTAATTTTAAAACCGATAGCCTACTAAAAATAACTAAGAATAGCTATCTTTTAAATTTTAACACAAAACAATGCTACAAACACATCACTATTAATTACAAAAACAACATACTTAAAAAAGAACTCTCTGCCGTTTTAACTAAAAACACAACCTTAACCGAAAATTCTTTTTTTTGTCCTACTAAAAATTTACAAGAAAATTTAAACAATATACTCACCTACCTTAGTCGTTCTGGAAAAACATTTAGCAGTTTACAACTAACAAACATTCGCATTTATAAAAACGAAGTTATTGCCGATTTACAAATTAAAGAAACTAAACAAAATCGAATTTCAAAGGTCACAATAAAAGGTTATGAAAAGTTTCCTAAAAAATTTGTTCATCAATATTTAAACTTAAAAGTAAACCAAGTTTTAAACCTTGATGAAATACAAAAAAAATCAGCTTTACTTAATCAACTTCCATTTGCAAACGAACTCAAACAACCTGAAGTTTTATTTACAAAGGAAACGAACACCGTTTTTTTATATATTGACAAAAAAAAAAATAATCTTTTTGATGGTTATATTGGTTTTTCTACAAACCCTGAAACTCAAAAACTAGAACTCAACGGGAATATTAACCTAAGACTATTAAATAACTTAAATAGCGGAGAAGAGTTTAATTTCAAATACTTATCCACAGCAGACGAACAAAAAAGAATACAACTAAACATCAACCTCCCTTACTTACTCAATACTTCATTTGGTATTGAAGGCGGGCTAAATATTTTTAAAAAAGATTCTTCCTTTACAAACAGCACACAAAATATAAAATTAAACTACGCAATACAGCAACTTACAAATATTAGCATCGGAACACGTTTTACCAAATCAACTACAACAAACGACACCTCAGTAGCTAATCAGGATTTTAGTAAAAATGAATATTCTACCTTTTTTAACCATCAAAAAAATCAAAATCATTCCTTTTTTAGAGAAAAAAACAAAACAACCTTAGAAATAGCTCTTGCCGAAAGAAGAACAAGTAACAAAAATACTCCTCAGCAAATTATACGTTTTTATAGCGCGCATATTTTTAACATAAACAAAACAAACTCCATATACATTAAAAATCAGAGTTTCTATTTAATATCGGACACTGTTTTGGAAAACGAAATGGAATTTATTGGAGGCATCAACTCCATTAGAGGTTTTCAAGAAAACAGTATTCCTTCAAACCTATATAGCTATCTAAACACTGAATACCGCATACAACTTAGCAACAAACTATACATGCATAGCGTAATAGATTATGGTTTTACAAAAAACAACAATAAGTCAAATACGTTGTTTTCTTTTGGATTTGGAGGCGGATTAAAAAGCAAAAACAACCTTATTCGGTTTATTATCGCCAACAGCAGGACTAATAATGAAAAAACAAAGCTTTCCAACTCACAAATACATTTAAGCCTAATTAGCTCATTTTAAACAATTAAACCTTTTTTTTTAACATTTTATTAAAAAAAAATGAAAGATTTTTGCTTTAAAAGTTGTTTAATTAACTTTTTATTATGATTTTTGGCATTGGCTAATTCAAATAAATTATAAAAATGAAAACAAAATTTAAAGGATTTTTAACACTATTATTAGTGTTTGTCGTGCAAATTACTTTTGCACAAGAAAAAACAGTATCCGGTACGGTTGTTGACGAAAGCAACATGCCTTTACCAGGAGCAACTGTTTTAATTAAAAACACCGCAACTGGTGTTTCAACTGATTTTGATGGTAATTACTCCATCGAAGCAAAACAAGGAGATGTATTAACATTCTCTTTTGTTGGTTACAAAAACCAATCAGTTACTGTTGGATCGTCTAACAGTGTAAATGTTAATATGGACCCAGATAACTCACTTGATGAAGTTTTAATTGAGGCTGCTTATGATATTAAAAAAGCAAAACCTTTAGTAAATACTGCTGTTCAGGTAATATCTTCTGAAACTATTGAAAACAGACCTAACACATCTCTTTTACAGACGTTACAAGGACAAGTTGCTGGTTTAAATATTACGACTTCTAATGGGCAACCAGGTGCAGTATCGGATATTTTAATTCGTGGTATTGGATCCTTGAGTGGATCTACTCAGCCGTTGTTTGTTATTGATGGTATTCCTTCTGACCAAACTGCGTTTAGAGCGTTAAACCCTAATGACATTGCTTCTTTTGTAACTTTAAAAGATGCTGGAGCAACTGCTATTTATGGAAATAGAGGGTCAAACGGTGTTATTCTTGTTACAACAAAAGGAGGTAAATATAATTCTGATTTTAAAGTTAATTACACCGCTATTACTAGTGTTTCTAGAATTCAAGAGCCTACTTACGATTTAATGAATAGTGGACAACAACTTCGATTGGAAAGACTTATGGGTGTTGGCAGAGGTGTAGGACTTGGGGATTCAGAAATCGATGCTATTAATGCACAAGTAAATACTGACTGGGTTGATGTCTTTTTTAGAGATGCCTTTACAAGTACACATACTTTAAATTTCAGTTCTGGAGGAGAAAACGTTAAATCGTTTAGCTCTTTAGGATATACGGATCAAGAAGGTATTGTAAGAACAAGTGGATTAAAAAGATTCAACTTCAGAAACAATACTAATGGAAAATCTTCTAATGGAAAATTTACTTACGGGACTAATATTTCATTAAACCTTGTAACGCAAAACAGGATTGATCAACGATCAGGTGTTGTAAACCAAAATTATGTTGTTGGTGCATATGGTGCATTACCACATCTGTCTCCAGATCAATTTGTACCTGGAACAGGAATACCTTTATTTACAGGTTTTAATTCTACTCCATTTTTATTAATGGATAAATTACAGACTGCTGTAAACAAAAGAGATGAAGTTAGAGTTTTAGGAGGACTTAACGGAAACTACAAATTGACTGACAAGTTAACTGTCGGCTCAAGGTTTGGTGTCGATTATTTATCTAGAACCAATTTACTAACAACTGATCCTTCATCATTTAACGGTCAATTTTTTGCAGATAATGACCCTTCTAACCCAGGTCAACGTTTACCAGGAGGTATGCAAGATCAATCTTTAAGAAGAGATGTAAGTTACAATGTTGTAAACTCGTTAACATATTCAACTACGATTAAAGAAAAGCACACTTTAAATGCAGGTATTTATACCGAGTATTTTAAAGCACATAGAAGATCATTTGGATTTCGTCAGAACGGACTAGACAGTAAAACATTTTATCCTGGTGATGGTAGTGGGTTTATTAGTGATGTAACTGCTCATGATAGTTTTGTTGATACTGTAAGGGCTGATAATTTAAATTCTGGATTATTTTCATACTTTGGAAACTTAGATTATGATTATAATAGAAAATATGGTTTTACTGCAACTTTAAGAAGGGATGCCTCTTCTAGATTTACAGGAGACAATCAATGGGGTACTTTTTACGCTGTAAGTGGTCGATGGAATATTGACCAAGAAAGCTTTATGGATAACACTAAAATGAATCTTTTAAAATTAAGAGCTTCATACGGTGAAACTGGTAACCAACAGATTAGTGGGACTAGTAACTTTTCTGCACTAAATAACACTCAAGACTTGTATGCTACAGGTGGCGGATATGGTGGTGCAAATTCAATAATTTATGGTCAAATTGGAAATGACCAATTAAGATGGGAAACAGCAATTCAAACTAATATTGGTTTAGATTTTGGAGCGTATAACAACCGTATTTCAGGAACTTTAGATGTGTACAACAAAAAATCAGAAGGTTTATTTACAGCACAACCTATACAAGCAATTGCAGGAGTAACTTCTTTATTTAAAAATCAAGGAGAAATTACTAACAAAGGAGTTGAATTACTTTTAAGATACCAACTTATTAAAAATGATAACGATGGTTTAAATATAGGTTTAATGTTTAATGGAAGTTATAATGAAGCTACACGTACTGGTGCAAACTTAGAAAACGTAGAAGAAGGCGGTAAATTATTCCAATACAATGTAGTCCGATACGCTGGTGTTAACCCTGCAAACGGTAGTTTATTGTTTTATGACATAAATGGCAACATTACTGAAACCCCTGACGTTGATAATGACAGAGTATTTACAGACCGAAACAGATTACCTGATTATCAAGGTGGTTTTGGTGTAAACGGTGATTACAAAGGGTTTTTCTTTGAAACGCAATTTAATTACGCTATTGGTGTAGATCGTTTTGATTTTGACTACTCTGGACTTGTTGATCCTAATGGTGTTGGAAACTTTAGAAGTAGTACTGATTTATTAAATGCTTGGACTCCTTCAAATACGGCTACAAACATCCCGTCATTAACAGCAAGTAACTTAACTGTTATTGGTGCAGGAGCAAGTGATCGTTTCATACAAAATGCAGATTACTTAAGGTTACGTTTTGTTTCTTTCGGATATAGCTTTAATAAAGAGACGTTAAAAAGATTTAAACTTAGTAATTTAAAAATATTTGTAAACGGTGAAAACTTGTTAACTTTTAGTAAGTGGCAAGGATACGATGTAGAGGGAGTTGCAAGCACACAAGATGCATTTCCTACAGCTAGAGTAGTTTCTGCAGGTCTTGAAATAGGATTTTAAACATTAAAAAACAAAAAACAATGAAAACAATAAGTAAAATAATTTTAATCTTGTTTATTGCCTCTTTACATTCATGTCAAGACGCAATAGATATCAATCAAGTTGGTTTATTAACACCAGACAGAGCAATCCAAGATGTAGATGACATTGATGCTAATCTTTTAGGGGCTTATGCTTATTTAGATAACACCTCTCAAATACAATTTAATGGAACTTATACCGATGAATTAGGAATTGGTAATACAAATGGAGGTCAAAACTTAGATGAGTTAGCTTTAGTATTAAATGCAGGAAGCGGAAAACCAGCAAGTTTATGGATTGGCAACTATGTAGCAATGGCACAAGTTAACAGATTAATTGAATCTGCTAATATTATTACTCCAGAGGCTAGTGAGTTAGCGAGATATAATAATCTTTTAGCACAAGCATATACAATGCGTGCATACTTACATCTAGAACTACAAGCGTATTTTAGTACTGATTTAACAGATGATAATGCTTTAGGGGTAATTGCTCTAAATTATTTACCTGGTATTGAAGATGCTATTGCACGTAACACTAACGGAGAGGTGTTTACACTTATCGAAAGTGATCTTAACCTTGCTGAAAGCTTATTTAGCGGCTCAGGAAGTGGTGTTACCTTTTTTAATACAGATGTAGTAAATGCTATTAGAGCACGTATGTATGCTTACAGAGGAGATTATGCAAATGCAGAAATATATGCAACGGCTTTATTGGCAGCTTACCCTTTAGCAGATACAGCTACTTACCCAGCAATGTTTACAGATACTGCTGATGGTGAAGTAATTTTTAAATTAGAAAGAACCGTTGGAGATAGATTCCAGGGTCAAGGAACAAGCGGTGGTGGATATGTAGGAAGCTTATACTCTTTTGTAAGTGCTGATGTTAATGGAGCTTTATTTTTAGAAATGGGAAGAGCTTTGTTTAACCAATTAAACCCTGCAGATGTAAGGTACGGTGTTTTAGTGCACCCTACATCTATAATTGATCCTAGTTATACAACTAGTTCTGACTATAGAAATACAGACGTATTGGCTATTAATAAATATGCTGCAACTGAAGGTATTAACTTAATGGCTGATCTTAAAATATTTAGAAGTTCTGAAATGCTATTTATTATGGCAGAGGCAAAAGCAAATAATGCAACTGATCTTTCAGGAGCTGCTGTGTTAATTAAAGAATTAAGAGATGCTCGTTTTGGTTCTGCACAACCATTACCAACTTATGCTAACGAACAAGAAGCTTTCGCTGATATTTTAGCGGAAAGAAGAATTGAATTGGCTTTTGAAGGACACAGATGGGTAGATTTAAAAAGACTAGGAGCTGTAGCAAATGTAGCAATTGATAAAGACCCACGTGATTGCGAAATTACTGGCGGATGTACTTTAGCAATTAATTCATATAAGTTTACAATGCCTATTCCTGTTAATGAATTAGATCTTAACGCTGCATTAGTGCAGAATCCAGGTTATTAATAATTAAATAAATAAATAAATTATGAAAAATATATTTTTAACACTAATTGCAGCAATAGTACTTATTGCATGTGACCCAAATGAACAAAAGCTTTTTAACGGTGAAAACGGAATGGCTTTTGCCGAAGGAAATTCTTCCCTTATAATACCAGATACTGGTATCATTTCAGGAACTGCAACCATAGAAATTACTACCTTATCAGGTACTGACAGAACTTACAATGTTGAAGTAGTTATGGCTGATACCGATTTGCCAATCGCAAATTATACAATAGGAACTTTAACTATTCCTGCAAATTCATACAACGGATCATTAAGCGTAGATTTTAATGACGCAATGTTAGCTGATTTTGTAACTTATGCTTTAAAATTAAAACTTATTGTACCTCCAGGTATTTCATTAGCAAAAACTGATGGAGATATTTTTGTTTTTAATATTGCTAAAAAAGTAATTTGTAATGATGTAGAGCTTGCTCTAAACTTTGACTTTTGGGCAAGTGAAACTACCTGGGAAGTTAGAGATGATACAGGTACAGTTGTAATGAATGGAGGTCCATATACTAATGGTGCAACCCCAATAACCGTTCCGTTTACTTTAGCAGATGGTTGTTATACTTTTGAAATGTTTGATACTTATGCAGATGGCATGTATGCTTCACCTACTGATATTGGTAGTTATTCTTTAACATGTGCAGGCGTTATTGTTCATGTAACCGGAGGTGGAGCTTTTGGATCTAGTGAAGTATCAACTTTTTGTGTTAACCCATAATAAACTTAAATAAATTAAATAAATTATGAAAAATTATATAAAAATATTTACAATAATAAGTATATCCTTATTATTGGTTAATTGTGATAGCACAAGTTATTTAGGAGGTGCAGACCCATATAGTGGTTGGATAGAGTTTAACTCTGATACTCAAGTTATTTCCGGTGGAGATTGCCCGAGTACAACTCCTATTACTCTACCTGTTACTTCATACGCAATTTTAAATGATAAAGATGATGTAATAGTAAGTTATACTATTAATGATTTAGTAGGAAATTCTTCAGATTTTTTATCTGCTGACTCAGGAACATTTATAATTCCTAAAGGATCGTTAACTGGAGAATTAGTTTTACCTGTAATTAATGGAGCAATCCTTACTAGCGGTACTTCTTTTGAAGTTACGTTAACGGACACAAATAGAAGTAACCTTTCTGTAGGTTTACCTGACGGAAGTAAAATTAAAACCATTACTCTTACTGCCGGCAAGTATCTTAAAGCGGGTACTTACAGCACATTAAGTAACGGAGACGCAAGTCCTGTATGGGCTGCTTTTGGACTACCAGGTTCTCCTATCGTAACGGATTTAGCTTATGAAGTTACCATTACCGAGACAGCAGTTACGGGTGTTTTTGAAGTATCTGATAGTACTTCTGGAGTTTATATACATTTTTACTCACCTTATGGTGGAGGAACTGCTGACAGATCTATGGAGATTACTTCCGATCCTATTACAGGTGTTGTTTCAGGATCTGGAAACGGATTATTTGGTGGCGCTGTAACTTTTACAGGTACTTTAGACTGTGGCAATATAATTACTGGGAATTGGACTGGCAGTACAGCTGGGTCTTCAGATTCAGGAAGTGTTGTAATGACATTACAATAATAAAATTTATTATACTTCCTCTTTTAGGAAAATAATAACTCTAATAAAAAAGGTGTGTAGATCTATTCTACACACCTTTTTTTATCTTAGTATCAAACAGTAAATTATATAGGTTTTTCTTCAAGTTTAAAAGTATTTGTTCAATAAATCAATTATTAAGTAACATTATCATCAAGCATAAAAACGGAAAAAAACCTTGTGTTAATACCATTGAATAAACATAACCAATCTAAAATAACAAAGAATACACTACCAAATATTTAGAAATTCAATTTTTAAGCAGATTAAATACTAGTCTGCGAGTAATAATAAGCATACAAAAGTCAAAGTAATACAATGTAGTTAAACAAATTTCTGGTTAATACAACGAAATCAAGTAAAAAAAATTGCAAGAAAAATAGCAGAATAATTAAAAATTGGGACAAGTGTAATTAGAAAAACATTACCGAAACTAAGAAAAAAACTTAAGATCTATAGTTTTTTATTGGAAAAACTGATAGGGCAAATAAAATTCTATATATTCAAAAAACTAAAACGTTGTTAAAATAAGAAACGCCTATAATTTATTAATTTTTTTTAGGTAAACAAAAAAACCGAAGATTCTAAATCTTCGGTTTTCTTTATGTACAGGCGGAGAGACTCGAACTCTCACACCTCGCGGCACTAGATCCTAAGTCTAGCGTGTCTACCAATTCCACCACGCCTGCAATTA
>CAZWNY010000007.1:0-49918 GCA_964635575.1 uncultured Kordia sp.
GTAGGAGGAATGACAAAAATGCACGACAATACCGTTCCTTTTGGAAAAAATGCTGCCGAAATTATTTTAGATTCCGTACAGCAGTATAACTTTCCAGTATGTTTCAATTTTCCAGCAGGACATTTAAGAGACAACAGGACGCTGGTTTTAGGAAAAAAAATGAGTTTAACAGTTGATGATGTAGTTAATTTGAAAGAGTTTTAAAAATTCGTAAAATAATTAGTGTACATAAATAATTTTTTAAACTAAAAAAATTGGCGCAACATAACGAATTAGGAATATTAGGAGAAAAAATGGCAGTTTCGTTTTTAAAACGTAACGGATACGCTATTTTAGAAATCAATTGGCGTTATTTAAAAGGAGAAATAGATATTATTGCTCAAAAAAAAGATGAGGTGGCTATTGTTGAAGTAAAAACACGAAGTAATATTGATGTTATTGCTCCAGAAGACGCCGTAAACCAAAAGAAAAAAAAACTTTTAATAGCAACTGCAAACCAGTATATTATTGAAAAAAACTTAGATGTTAATGTCCGTTTTGACATTATTAGTATTCATAAAAAAGAGCACATTTTTGAGATTAACCATATTGAAGATGCTTTTTATTTTTTTTAAACTATCGTATTAATATTAAAGAAGATTTAACGACTTATTAATGGCTTTGCTTTTCAAGGTTTATCTTAATGTTTAAAAAAAAATTATATTGAGTGTTTTGAATTTAAACTGGTATTACAACAGAATATTCTTATATTTGTTTTTCAAAACACTAAAATTGCCTGAGTGGCGGAATTGGTAGACGCGCGCGACTCAAACTCGCGTTCTTCGGAGTGTGGGTTCGATTCCCACCTCAGGTACAAGTAAAAACTCTAAGCATTTTTAATTAAGTGGCTTAGAGTTTTTTTTAATCTTAATGTTTGTGTAAATTAGTATTGAATTTTCAATAGTTTTTAATACCAATTTTTTGTATATTCTAACTGTATTGGAATAAAAAAAGAACGAAATAAGTTATGTGTGCTAAGTTTTTGAAGATTAGTACACGTAAAATCGATAGTGTTTATGAATATGTTTTCTTTAAATTTAAAAATAAATTTATGATTATAAAAGAAATTCGTGGTAAAAAACCACAAATATCAACCGATTGTTTTATAGCCGAAAATGCAACTATTTTAGGCGATGTAAAAATAGGTAAACAATGTAGTATTTGGTACGGATCTATTTTAAGAGCCGATGTGAATTCGATAATATTAGGTAATAAAGTAAATATACAAGACGGTGCAGTGGTACATTGTACCTACAACAAATATGCTACTGTAATTGGTAACAATGTTTCCGTAGGGCATAACGCTATTGTACACGGTTGTACTATACACAACAATGTTTTAATTGGTATGGGAAGTATTGTTATGGATAATTGTGTAATACATAGTAACAGTATTATAGCGGCTGGAGCGGTAGTTACTCAAAATACTATAGTAGAATCGGGTAGTATTTATGCAGGAGTTCCTGCCAAAAAAGTAAAAGATATTAGTGAAGAATTAATTTCAGAAGAAATTAACCGTATTGCAGAAAACTATATAAAATACGCCAGTTGGTATGTTTAAAATAGATAATAATATAAGTATTAAAAAGCGGTTATTTTTATTCTAATTGTGTTTATAGGTTTGCGTTAGCTGAAATAATAAGACCATCTTTCATTATTAATTTTCGATCAGCCATATTTGCTAAAGTTTCATTATGAGTTACAATTACAAAAGTTTGATTGTATTTTTTACGCAATTCAAAAAATAAATTGTGTAAATTTTCAGCACTTACAGAGTCTAAGTTGCCAGAAGGTTCATCGGCAAAAATAACTGAAGGATCGTTAATTAGTGCTCTGGCAACTGCCACGCGTTGTTGCTCTCCACCAGATAGCTCGTTAGGTTTGTGATTAGCTCTATCTGCTAATCCTAAAAAGGCAAGTAATTCTAATGCTTTTTTTTCAGTTTTTAATTTATTTTTACCACCAATAAATGCAGGTATGCAAACGTTTTCTAAAGCGGTAAATTCGGGTAGTAATTGATGAAATTGAAAAATAAAACCAATATGTGCATTCCTAAATTTTGCCATCTCTTTTTCAGACAATGTATTTACAGCTGTATTGTTAATTAATAAACTACTTTTGTTTGTTGCATCAATTACATCTAAGGTACCTAAAATTTGTAATAATGTAGTTTTTCCTGCGCCAGAACTTCCAACAATCGATACTATTTCACCTTTTTTGATATGAAGATTTACGCCTTTTAAAACCTGTAAGTCTCCGTAATATTTATGAATATTAGTTGCTTTAATCATTGATTTATTGTAATAAATAATAAGATCGAAAATTAACTAAACTAGCTGAGTTTACCTAATTTTAAAGAATATACTTAAACCATAGGTTAAAATATATAATAAATTTTATGATGTTCTAAATGTCGATACTAAAAAAAGGTAGTAATTTTAAATCACTACCTTTTAGCTTATATCCGTTGTTTTTAATATAGATGTTTTAATTTAATACTTTAAATACAATCGGTAATGAATACGGTACATTTACCGCTTTACCACGTTGCATGCCTGGTTTAAATTTAGGTAATAAACGGATTACTCTTTCTGCCTCTTTTTTTAATTCTGGGTGAGGTGCTCTTGCTCTTACTCCAACAATATTGCCTGTTTTGTCAATTTTAAACATCACTAGAATTTTTTGTTTACCTGTTAATCCTAAATCTTGTGCTAAACCGGTATTAAATTTTCTATTTACAAATTGAGTGATTTTTTTTGACATACATTTTTTACGCTCGTTGTTGTTTTTTTTACGTTCACAACCAGGGTAAACGGGTACGTTTTCAATTATTGAAAAAGGGACATCTACATCTTCTGCAAATTCATCAACATCAACATCACTAACTTCAACAACATCCTCAACTAATTCAATTTCATCAGTAGGTTCTATTACAGTCTCTTCAATTTCTTCTTCATCTTCTACTACTTCAATAACATCTGAGACTTCTGGTGGCGGTGGCGGTGGCGGTGTTCGTTGAATACTTGTTAACGGAATTTCTTCATCATCTAAATCCCCTAAGTTTAATTCAGCAATTTTGTAATTTGTTTTGTCGAATGTTTTATGATTCATGCCTAAATAGGTAATAAACATAACTGCTGCAATGCCTACTGCGTAATAAAATGCACTATTTTTTTTTAAGTCTGCTTTTGGATTTTTCTTTAATTCCATTATCTTTTGGTTTTATAGTGTGGCTAAAGTAACTAATTATTAGTTAAAAATGTAATTATTTTTTTAATTTTAGTGCATTAATTATCTTGGGTTGTTTTAAGAGTAGTACAGCAATTATAATGCCAATGCTGTTTGCTACTACGTCATAAAGGTCTCCAGAGCGTTTACTTGTTAAGGTTTCTTGCAGTATTTCTATAAGTACACCTGTTGAAAATACTAATAATATGGTGTTTGCATATTTTATTTTTTTTTCATGATAATTAAAATATGCAAACCAAATTATAGTGTACGTGCAATACATTGCAATATGTACTATTTTATCTTTATGCTCAATGGCACTTGCAAGGTTAACTTTTATATTTGTTAAACTTGCATAAAAAATAAATAAAGTATATGCTATTGCGATACTCCACCGATGTTTTTTATTAAAATCCAATTAATTCCTTGTATGTGTTTACAGACAATAGTTCTTCTAATTGTTTAGGGTTTGCTATTTTTATTTTTACCATCCAACCTGCTCCGTATGGATCGGTATTTACTTTTTCAGGTTCGTCTTCTAAAGCTTCATTAAATTCAATTACTTCTCCTGAAATAGGCATAAATAAGTCCGAGACTGTTTTTACGGCTTCTACGGTTCCGAAAACTTCTTCTTGCTCTAAGGTTTCGTTTAAAGTATCGACATCTACATAAACGATGTCTCCTAGCTCATTTTGCGCGAAATCGGTAATACCTATTGTTATTACGTCTCCATCTATTTTAAGCCATTCGTGGTCTTTTGTGTATTTTAATTCTTCTGGAAAATTCATTGTATTGTATGTTTTAATTTATTGCAAATATAGTTAGTTTGTTTAATTACCAAAATTATATCGTAAAGTAAATCCTCCTCGCATAGTAGTTTGTGGAAATGATGTTGATATTACGGCGTCTGAAAATGTATAGTCAAAGTATAGTATGGTGGTTAGGTTTTTACTCATTGCATAATCGGCTCTAAAGGAACCTGTCCATAACCTTTGTCCTGCTGTTATTTGATTGTTTTCTAAGTCTAAATACCTGATAATTGTTTTATTGTCTCGTAATGAAATATCTGTTTTTAAATTTAAATCTCCTGTTATTTTGTTTCCTTTTGCTAAGCGCGATTTAAAGCTAATATCTTTTACTCGATACCCTAAGGAAACGGTGTATTCGTTTCCTTTAATTTCGGTCATTAATCCGTTATCAAAACTTAAAGACATAGCTCTATCTTTATTCATTTTTATGCCAATTAAAACTGAATTTTTCATTTCAAAATCCATACTTAGTAATGGGCTAAATTGCTCGGTAAGGTTTACATTGGTTAAAATTGTTTGGCTTTTAAAATTACCTGCTTGGTCAATGTTATCGCTTGGGTTTGCTTGTAGGGCTAAGTTAGTACGAAATTGATTTACAGTGTAATCGGACTTGTATGCGTGTGTTAAAGAGAAACGTTTAAAGCGTTTTTTAAACCATTTTACTTTCATAAAACCAATGTATTTCATGTTCCAGCTTGGTATCGGGATGCTTTTAAATATACCTGTTTTTGCTTTACTTGGATTTTGTCCAGAGTATGCAGCTAAAAATGAAGGTAGTAATACTTGTTGACTTGTTTTTCCGTAACCTAACGGATAGCCTTCTGTATCTAAATTTGTAGTATTATTAATATCGATACCTGCGGTTTTCGCTAAGCGTAATGCTATTTCTTTTCGGTTACTTTTAAAGGTTTCAAATGCTTTTGAATGGTTTTCGTCACTACTTTGAAATGCTGTTTTTATGAGTAATGTAGATATTGCAAAGTTACCTGATGTATTTGGGGTAAGTCCCACATATTTACCATTTAATCCGCTTACGTCTGCATTGTCAATACGGTAGTTTTCGGTATATATATCTTGATATGTTCGGTTTGCTACAAGGTTTATTTTTAAATCGTTTATAGGTTCTAAATTTGCTCTAACCGATAAGTTTCTGGTTTTATTACTTGTGTATTGTTCGTTAAAATTAGGATATAAGGTTAGCCAGCCTTTTCGAGCGGCTTCATGTCGTAAATTTTCAGCTTGTGTGCCAAAAGTATAACCAAAAGACGGTTTTAACGTGCCTATTGTTCCTACATCATTTATATATCCTGGCACGTAACTTCCTTGGTTTTCGGTATAGGTTATTTGTATTTTTTTTACAGATGTAAGTAAGTCTATGCTAAGGTTGTACATTTTATTAGTAAAATTAGCTTTTGGTTTGGTTTTACTTTTTTTTCTTATTTCAGTTAATCGTACGTCTAATTTTTTTATTTTTTTATCTATTTTTAATTGTTTACTTTCCGACAAAGAGTCTTTAGCGTTTAATCGTTTTAGTTTTTTTGTTGTTCTAGCTCGTTTGTTTTTTAATTTAGAGGCAAATGTTTTTTTAAAGTTCTTTTTTTCTAATCCTACATATTTATATAGCTTTTTCATGTTTAATGTGCTATTTATATTATGTGTTTGTGCATTTTGTATGGAGTTTCCTAAATTGAAAATTCTACCTGTGGGATTATTAAATTGATCTGTTTCTGCAATTTTTTGTAATAAGTCGGATCCTTTTTGCCATTGAAAATCTCCTGTATAGGCATAATCTGTTTTTAAAAACTTAAATATAGGCAGTTTGTCAATAGGTAATTGATAGTTTAGTTGAAATTGTTGCGAGTGTCTGTTTGGATCTCCTAAACTGAAAAAATCGTCCCAAATGGTGTTGTCGTTATTAATTATACCTGTTTTTGTAATGTAATTTTTAATAATATTATTTCGTGAAGCAGTAAAGCTAAATTGTAAGCTTTTGGTTAAATTATGATTTACATTATATTGCCAATCAAACATATAGTTTCGTTGATAGAGATTTGGTAATGGTAAGTTGCCTGCAATGTCATCTACGTTTCTAAAGCGTTGTTTGTTGTATAAGCGTGTAAAATTGGTGTTAAATGAGATGTTTGATGGCAGTGCGTTAAAGTTAATGTCTTTTAGTATTTTAAAATATTTACTGCGGTTTAAAATTTTTAATTTTTTTAATGGTTCTATTGATTTTTCTTTAAAAGAATGTCCGTAATTAACGCCAGTTCGAGTACCTAACTCTATAAAATTATCAATTTCGAATGTACGTCTGTTTACTTGGTTGTATGAATATGAGAAGGTAAAATTTTCTACATCGTAAAAATGTGATTTTGTTTCATCCGTATTTATACGTTCTTTGCGCACACCAATAAAGTTGATGCTTTTTCGTTTGGTGTAATTTTCGGCTCTTTTTCTGTAAAACTTTTCATTTTCAGGGTCCTGTGCTATAATGGTCTCTAGTTCAATGTCTTGGTAAAGTGGGTCAAATTGTGGGGTTATTGTTTCTTCACCTACTGCGTAATTAAACGGAATGTTAATCCCCCATTTTTTTGGCAATAATTGTCCAACATTTATATTGGTAACAAGGTCATATTGTTTTACATCATCTCTACTGCGCTCATTTGGTCTTTGTTCTAACGCTCCAAAACCTATTGTGCTTCGTCTTCCTGTTGCTGAAAAGTTAGCGAAATCGGCAATATTTGCATCGGCTCCCATTAAAGCTGCCCAACCTCCATTATTATCCATGTCTGCTAAACGTAGTTCGTTAAACCATATTTCTCCAGAGACAAGGTTTGTGCTAGATGGATTTTTTACTCCTAACATAATGGTTCTGATTCTTCCAATGGTTGGGTTTCCTTTTATGGCAATTCGATACTTGGTAACAAGCGGATCAAATTCATTTACAACCCCATCTAGTACAGTGCCGTCTTCGGTTACGTTTATGTATTTTAATGTAGGATCGATACCTGCGGCACTAATTTGGCCACCTTTTAATTCGGTTAACACACTTAGTGATAAGTCTATTTCATTTTCTGTAGGCCAAACTATTGTTGGGTTGTTGCTATTGGGGTCAGAAACTTTTAATGGTATTTCAATTTGGTAATAATTGTCGGTTAAATCATTACCCATTCTTAAAAATCCAACAAGCTCATTATCTCCTAAGCCAATTCCTGGTGAGTGTTGTCCGGCATGTATGAATAGTTTTAATCTTTTAAATTGAAGCATGTCAATATTTATATTTTTAAATACGGCACGTGCATCATTATTTTCTAGTGCATTTACTCTTAATAATAAGGATTGTTCGTTTTGTGCAATAACGGTATTATTATTAAATAGTTCTTCTTGTTCAACACCTGGAGGTAACACATAATTAGGATTTTGTTGTATGTTAACAGCTCCTGTTTCAAAGTTAGTAGGGTCATCGTCTACGTTTACATCTGTAATATCTAGGGTTTGCGTGTATGTTCTCCAATCCCCTCTAACTAAGTCGAAAGTACCAAAACGGAAAACAACATCTTCATTAAATTCACTTAAAAATAAACGCATAAAACGGATGGTTCTAAAATCGCTAATTCCGTTTATAGCTTGTGCATGAGCGCCTTTAAGTGGCACTCTAAATTGTAGCCAGCGTATGGTTTTATTGGTTCCGTTTGGTAAGTTAACCACGGAGGTCTTGGTGTCTCTTAAAAATTCAGCACCTATATCACCAACGTTCATGTTTGGGGTAACATTTAATTCATATTGATAATAGCTATTAATGGTATTCATGGTGTTATCACGGTTAATGTCTTCTATGTCGGGTTGCGTGGTAGAGCCTCTATTGGTGTCTGAAATTGCTTCTGGTGAGTTACCTTGTGTACCGTTATAACCTAGATATCTTTCTAAAATAGTGCCGTCTCTATTTAGGTAAAAGGTGTAATTGTCTAATGCAGGGTCTTCTGTTGGTCCGTTGGTGTAAACTGCAGCTTCGTCAATATCATTTAAACCATCTAATCCAATATCTTGATTAGTACGTTCTATTCCTACGGTGTCAAAAGCATAAATTAATGCTTGATTGGTAGGTACTTTTCCCCAGTTTGTGGTAGTTGTATTGGTGTTGCTTCCGTCATTTGGTAATCCGTTTTCATATAGTTTTCTACCATCTTTTAAAACATCTTCAGAAATACTACCTAGGTTAATACTTAATTTCCCTCCTGTTGATGTTGCTATTGTTCCGTCATCAAAATATGGATCTTGTAACCAAAATTCCATAAATTCAACATTTGCCTGTTCAAAGTCGGTGGTGTTTAATTGACGAGTAATACCTGCCCAATTGTTTTGTGGTAGATCTAATATTGGGTTGTTATTGTAGGGTCCTCTTTCTGATGGATAGTATGCTAAATCTAATGTATTTAAAACGGTAGTTAAACCAGCGGCAATAATTTCATTGTTAACTTCATTAATAAAAACTCTACGGGTTTCTAAGGTAGATATGTCGTCATTAGAAATGCCTGCGGGTTTATTATTACTATAAAATATAGGGTCAATATTATACCAAGCTAGTTTTGCTCTTTTGTAGCCCGATGCAATATTATCATTTGTTAATTCACCTCCAAAACCTATTGGTGGACTTGATAATCGCCAAGAAATTGGCGATTTTACATTAATTGCTGTTTGTGATGCTTCAAAGTCATCAATATAGCTAGTAGATTCTCCGTTAAGCTCTGTTCTTTTTGGTGATCCAGGTAACAGGTATGCTATTTCTCCTCTTACGGATATATTTGATGGTACATCTGTATCTATGTTTGGTAATTTATTTGCTAAACGGGTTAGAAAGGGTATTTCGGTAGAAAAATTACCATTAAAGCCTACTATTGTATTGTTAATAGGTTCATAGCCATAGGTTGCTTTTTGTGTAAGCGGTCGTTCTCTTAAGTTTAATAACGTACCTGATAACATAAAGTTTTCATTAAATTTATGCTCTACATTTATTCCCATAAATCGTCTTGATTGTTGTCCGAAAACGGCATTATTTTCTACGGAAATATCAATAGGAATGTTAGAGGCAGTTAAGGATTTGTCTAAAATCTGAACTCTTCCTGCTTGATAATCTACAGTATAATCTACGCCTTCTACTAATTGTCTTCCTCCTGCGGTTACGGTTACAGAACCTCTTGGCACATTAAAAGCTCCAATAGGTATTCCGCCACCTCCAGAGGATTTATAACGCCCTTTTAGTTGAAATTTATTTTTTTCAGCATCTTCATTTGCTACAAATTTGGTAGAAGTGTATAGTTTTTTATATACGTATTTTAATTGATTAGTATTATAGGTGGCTAATTCAGCATCTGTTAGGTCAATTCCATCATCGTAGTTTTCAGTTATGCTCAAACTTAATTTATCAAATAAATCTTTTCCAAAGGGTTCAATTGTGGTAAAATAAATATTACCGTTTTGGGTGTTTACTGTAATTCCTGGAAAAAAATCAAAAAAACCATCTCCATTTAATTGAGGGTCATTATTCATGTTTAATTTGTCTAAATTAAAAACTTGTAATAATGGTGTTTGTTCTACGTTTGCGGGTAACGGATCTCCTGTGCTGGTAATAAAGTTTACTGGTGAAGGGTCGGTATAAAAAATATCTAATTTAAATCCGTCTGGAGTTAATTGGTACGCATTTAAAGGGTACACATTTTTCATCATTAAATCCCAAACAGGTTGGTTAACATTTGTGATGTTACTTTTTAGCATTTTTAATACTAAATTATTATTAACAACTATAGGGTTTGGATTTGTGGTGTTTATAGTTGTTGCATCTACGCCATCGGCAGCAAATTCTCCTATTTGATATACTTGTCCGTTTACGGTAAATTGAAAAGCAACTGCTAAAACTTCATCATTATTTAAACGTTGGTTTAATGAAATATAACCTAGCTGTGTGTGTAAAGTATAATCAGTGTTTTCGTTTAACTTACGTGAGTTTTCTAATTTAGAGTAATCTATTCCTTCTGCAACAGCACTACTTAAGGCTCCAAACCCTAATTGTACTGTAGCAACGTCTCTAATGGCATCGGTAAGTATTGATCCTGACCCAATAGTTTCTGGGTTAAATCCATTGTTGCTATTGTCTGGGTATGCGTTTGCAGCAGCAGTAACTGGTATTGATGAGCTTACTGATTCTGTTTCGCCTAAATCTTGTATTGCTACAATATTACGGACATTGTTTACGGTGTTGTTTCTATTGGTTGTCCAAACTTCTAAACGTGTAATTTGTATGTTTGAGTTTATAAACGGATAGTTTTCTAAAGCTCTATTATAATTATTTCTAAAATATTGTGCTAAAAAGAAATGTCGATTTTCATCATAGTCTAAAGCAAATAGTTCAAATTCTTCTAAAGTTCCTCCTCCTTGTGCGGTTACATTTTGTCGTTGCGATTGTTGTTCTGAAAAAACTGCAGTTACTCTTGTTTTACCAAATTGTAGTTCGGTTTTTACTCCAAATAAACTTTGTGCTCCTGTAATTAAAGTGCTGTTTAAAGGCATGCTAACGTTACCGACTTCTATTTTTTGAAGAATGTCATCTTCGGTAGGTGTATATTCTAGTTTTATCTGATTTTGAAAGCCAAAGGTAGATTCGGTATCATAGTTTGCGTTTACTTGTAGTCGTTTTCCTACTTTTCCTAATAAACTTAAATTAATACGTTGGTCAAAATCAAAAGTAAAATTACTTCTATTTCTGGGTGATATTGCAGGGTTGTCTTGTATTGAGTTTATAAAGCCAATATCCATTTCTACAAATCCTTGCGGAATCACTTCAATAGTTGTACCTCCAAAAATACTTTCAAATAACCTTGAGTTAATATTAAAGATAGGTAATAGGTTTTTCGCATCTTTTTTACTGGCCTCTTTTTTGCCGTCAATAGCATCTAATTTTGTTTTATAATAGGATTTCATGTTTTCCTGAAATACGAGTTTTTCGTATTCAGATGGTGTTAAAATAATAGGATAATTAATATTAAAACCGCCTATTGATTCTGTATAAATATACCTATCGGAAAATGGATCGTAAACGTATTTTGAGATAATACTATTAGGGTTAGGCATGTTTAATTGTCCTAAGCTATAACCCGTTTGGGGTTGTATAGAGTCTTGTGCTGGGGTTTGAGCAATACTAGTTGTGCAATACAAAAGTACTACAAAATGTGATATTTTAATAAATGATTTGTATTTTATTTTATACGTTGTAATCACAGACTTTGTAATGCTAATTTGATAATAGTTTCTACGTTGGAATCTGGTGAGGTTTTAAGTGCAGTATTACATGCTTTTTCTGCTTGTTTTCGGTTGTAACCTAAAACCTCTAAAGCAGATAACGCTTCTTCTCGGTTTGTATTGCTTAAACCTCCAGATACTTCATTAATATCATATAATTTTAACACTTTATCTTTTAAATCTAAAATAGCTCGTTGAGCGGTTTTTGCGCCAATACCTTTTACAGACTGTATCGTTGCAACTTCAGCATTGGCGAGCGCATGTATAATTTGTTTTGGTGATAATGATGAAAGCATAGTGCGTGCAATGTTAGTGCCAATACCTGAAACAGTAATTAATAGTTTAAAAACTTCTCGTTCAGATTTTTCTATAAAACCATATAAAGTATGCGCATCTTCTTTAATATGAAGATGTGTATATAGTTTTAAAAAATCAGTTTCTGGTAATAAAGAAAAAGTATGTAAGGATATGTGTACATTATATCCAAGACCATTACAGTCTATAATTACATTAGTTGGATTTTTTTCTATTAGTTTACCTTGTATTTGAGCAATCATTATTTTTTATAAAAAAATTAATTTTCAAAAATACGTTTTTTTTAGGAAAAAAGCTGTGCTTATTTTTTTGTAACTTCTGAGTTTGTTTTTTGTTGTGCATCTACAACAGCAACAGCCGCCATGTTTACCATTTCTTCTACGCTTGCACCTAATTGTAATACGTGTACAGATTTATTCATGCCCATTAAAATAGGACCTATTGATTGTGTATTGTTCAATTCTTTTAACATTTTATACGCAATATTAGATGCTGATAGGTTTGGAAATATTAATGTGTTTACTTTTTTACCTGCTAGTTTAGAAAAAGGGAAGGTTTTCGTTAACATTTCGGAGTTTAGGGCAAAGTCAGTTTGCACTTCTCCATCTACAACAATATCTGGATAATATTTGTGCATATACGCAACTGCTTTAGACATTTTTTGAGAGTCTTCATGCAATGATGATCCAAAATTAGAATAGGAAATCATTGCAATTATAGGTTCCATCCCGAATAAACGAACGGTTCTTGCTGTCATTTTGGCAATACGTGCTAAATCTCTTTCATTTGGGTTGATGTTTATAGAGGTATCTGATAAAAACATTGGGCCTCTTTCTGTCATCATTAAATTGGTCGCTGCAATACGAGAAACTCCTTTTGCCATACCTATTAACTCTAACATTGGTTTTACTACGGTAGGATAACTTCTAGAATATCCTGTAATTAGTGCGTCTGCATCTTTTTCATTTACCATCATTGCAGCAAAATAATTACGTTCTCTCATCCAGCTTTTTGCTTCATGAAAGGTGTTTCCGTTTCGTTGTGATTTTTCCCAGTATTTTTTTGCATATAGGTTACGCCTTTCTTTTTCTTTGGGAGTTTTAGGGTCAATAATAATTACGTCGTCTTCAAATTCAATTTCTTTTTTGAGTTCTAAAATCACTTCTTTGTTTCCTAAAAGAATTGGTATTCCAATGCCTTCATCGTGTACTATTTGCGCTGCCTTTAATACATCTAAATGATCTGCTTCTGCAAAAACAATACGTTTTGGGTCTGATTTTGCTCTACGATGTATTAAACGAACCATTTTATTATCTGATCCTAGCCGCAGCATTAATTCTTCTTTATATTTATCCCAATCTTCAATAGGTTCTGTGGCTACGCCACTTTCCATTGCTGCTTTTGCAATTGCAGGTGGAATTTCGGATATTAAACGAGGATCAAAAGGTTTAGGTATAATGTAGTCTTTTCCAAAAATTAATTTGGTTTCACCATACGCAATATTTACTTGTTCAGGTACTGGCTCTTTAGCTAGTTTTGCCAATGCTAAAACAGCTGCTTTTTTCATTTCTTCGTTTATTGCGGTTGCTCTAACATCTAAAGCGCCTCTAAATATAAACGGAAAACCTAATACATTATTTACTTGGTTAGGATGATCAGATCTTCCCGTTGCCATAATAATGTCTTCACGAGTATCAATTGCTAGTTGATATTCAATTTCTGGGTTCGGATTCGCCATTGCAAAAACAATAGGGTCTTTTGCCATTATTTTTAGCATGCTTGGGGTAACAAGATCTCCTTTTGATAAACCTATAAATACATCTGCGTTTTTCATAGCATCAGTAAGTGTATTTACATTTCTGTTTGTTGCAAATTCTAGTTTATGGTCTATTAAATTATCACGATCACTTCTAATAGGACCTTTACTATCACACATTATAATGTTTTCTGCTTTCGCGCCGAAAGATTTATATAACCGCGTACACGATACAGCGGCAGCTCCAGCTCCAGAAACTACGATAGTAACTTCGCTAATTTTTTTATGCACAAGCTCTAATGCGTTTAACAATGCTGCTGCAGAAATAATTGCGGTACCATGTTGGTCGTCATGCATTACAGGTATGTCTAACTCTTCTTTTAAGCGTCTTTCAATTTCAAATGCTTCAGGGGCTTTAATGTCCTCTAAATTAATACCACCAAAGGTTGGTGCTATGTTTTTTACGGTTTCAATAAAAGAATCGACATCGGTAGTGTCGACTTCAATATCAAACACATCAATATCAGCAAATATTTTAAAAAGCAATCCTTTTCCTTCCATTACTGGTTTTGAGGCAAGCGGACCAATATTACCCAATCCTAAAACAGCAGTTCCGTTAGAAATAACGGCTACTAAGTTTCCTTTTGCGGTATATCGATATGCGTTTTTAGGGTCTTTTTCTATTTCTAAACACGGTTCAGCAACTCCAGGGGAGTACGCTAAGGCTAAATCACGTTGTGTCGCATAGCTTTTTGTAGGGACTACTTTTATTTTTCCAGGCACTGGTTTTGCATGGTATATAAGTGCTTCTTGTCGTTGTCTTTTTTTGCTCATTTTAAAACATTCTTTTTATTGAATACTATACAAAGTTAACCAGATGTTTGAGTTATTATAATAATTTAGGAAGTTTTTTCGAATTTTCGATTTGCTAAAAACACTCCAAATAAAATAACTAATGAAGCTATTATTTGTAGCGTATTTATTTTTTCACCATCTAAAACTCCCCAAAACAAAGCTACAATAGGTATGGTGTACGTTACTGAAGTAGCAAATATTGGAGAAGAAATATGAACTAATTTATTAAACATAACTTTTGAAACACCTGTGCCTAAAATAGATAATATTATAATATAGCCTATTGCTGTTTGTGTTTTTGGAAGAAAAATAAATTGTATATTAAAAAATCCCGTATAAATTAATATTATAATTGCAGGAATAACAATAACCATAAAATTACCTGTTGCAATTGCCATAGGACTCACATTTTGTAATTGCGTTTTAATAATATTTACGTTAAAGGCATAACAGACAGAAGCAATAATTACAAAAATGCTAAACCAATAATTTTGCTCTGGGTTTAAATTTGCGCCACTAATAATAAGTAGTAATGTGCCTGATAAACCGACTATTACACCTATTAATTGTTGTTTTGTAAATAGCATTTTATATAAGAAAAATCCAAAAATTAACGTGTTTAATGGGGTTAATGAATTTAAAATAGATACAATTGCACTATCTATTTCTGTTTCGGCTAAAGCAAAACAATATACAGGGATAAAACTTCCAAGAAAAGCAGAAACTACAATCGCTTTGTATTTTTTTTTTGGAATAGTTTTTAACGATTTAAAGCCGATTATAAATAAAAATAATGCGGCAAAAATAATACGAATTGAGCCTAATTGATAGGCAGATAAACCAATAAGGCTTTTTTTTATTAAAATAAAAGAGCTTCCCCATATTAAGGAGAGTATAGTTAAGTAAACCCATTTTGTGGTGTTATTTTCCATTTTACAAAAATGGAAAAAATATAAGTATTATAACTAATTTTTGTTATATTTGTGTTTATAAACCTTATAAAAAAATAGAAATGAAATTAGTAAAATTAATAGCAGTTGTATTTATGTTGACGGTGTCTTGTAAGAAGGAACAAAAAAACATTGAAACAGTAGTTGTAGATACTATTGAAAAAGCAGACAAAAATGGAGAAATAGATGTCTCTAAATTAATAACTTCTACTTTTAAAATTGAAGGGATGACTTGCGCTATGGGTTGTGCTGCAAAAATTGAAAAAAGTTTATCTAAAATAGAAGGTGTTGCTTCTGCTAAAGTAAATTTTGAAACCAAAATAGCTACTGTAAGTTATAATTCCGACAAAGTAACTAAGGAGTTATTGATAGCTAAAGTTACTTCTAATGGAGGTCAGTATAAAATTGATTTTTCAAAATCTTGCGCTACTAAAAAGTGTGATGTAAAATGCACTCCTGATTGTAAAGTTGCTGATTGTAAAAAATGTGCTACTAAAAAAGTAGCATGCAAAAAGAAATGTGATGCTAAAAAGCAAGAATGTACAAAAGGAAAAAAAGGACATTGTTCAAAAAATGTTAAAAAGTGTGATGTAAAATGCACTCCTGATTGTAAAGTTGCTGATTGTAAAAAATGTGCTACTAAAAAAGAAGCATGCAAAAAGAAATGTGATGCTAAAAAAAGTGATAAAAAAGCATGTTGTACAAAAAAATAAGTATTTACAAAGTTGAAAAGTAAAACGTAAAAAAGCACCCTGTTTGGGTGCTTTTTTTAAGGTATAATTAATTGTTGTCCTTCATTAATAGTATTGTCTAATATCTTATTTATTTTTTTTAATTGCGCTACGGAAACATTAAATTGTTTCGAAATTTTAAATAAGTTATCTCCTTTTTGCACGGTATAAATTTTGTTTTTTAAACCTACAGGCTTTTTATTTATCTTTAAGGAGTCGTATTGATTTAGTTGGTAACGGTTTATTAAACTAATTAATTTTTGAGGATACTTTGGGTCGGTTGCATAACCTGCTCTTTTAAGTCCTTTTGCCCAACCCCGATAATTGGTTGGTTGTAGTTCAAATAAAAAGGCATATCTGCTTCTGTTGGTTAAAAACAAGGAATGGTCTTTGTACGAATCCGCAGGGTTATTGTATTTTCTAAAACATTCTCCTTTTTTATCATCGTCATGATATATTTTTTTTCCTTTCCAATTATGGCATTTTATTCCGAAATGATTGTTTGCTCGTTTTGCTAAACTTCCTTCTCCTACGCCAGATTCTAAAATACCTTGTGCTAAAGTAATACTTGCAGGAACACCATATTTTTGCATTTGGTATTGTGCAATGTTTTTATACTGATAAATATACTTTTCCACTTTATTAGTAATGGTTTTGGGTACTATATTTATTGTTGGTTGCATTTGTGTCGTTTCTTTTTCGACAACCGCTTTTTCTGTTTTGGTTTTAGGATGATATCCTTTGTTTTCTTTTTTAGAGGTAATTACTCTGCTAGAGCTGCAGCTAATTATAAAGAATGTGATAGCGATAAAAAATAGGTTTTTTTTCATTTTTAATAATTAATAAGGGTTTGTTTTTTTTGTTTTAATAAATTATTTATACCTGTAATAGACTGTAAGCCTCCAGTATGAATAGCTAAGATACTCGTATTTTTTTTAAAATATCCTTTTTTAAACAAATCAATAATTCCAAATAGCATTTTCCCGTTGTAAATACTATCCAATTGAATCCCTGTTTTGTTTTTAAATTCATTTATAAAACAGACTAATTCTTTATTTATTTTTGCGTATCCTCCAAAGTGATAATCGGTAATTATTTCCCAATTTTTAGTAGTCGTCATTTTTAAAACATCATCTTTTAAAAAGTTTCCTTTCAAGGCTGAAAACCCAATAATGTATTGGTTTTTTTGAGCAGAATTTATAATTCCTGAAATTGTTCCTCCAGTACCAACAGCACAAGAAATGTAGTCGAAATTAAAATCAGTATTGGTTAAAATTTCTTCACAACCTTTAATTGCCAATGCATTAGTTCCGCCTTCTGGTATTAAGTAAAAATCACCAAACATTTCTTTTAGTTCTTTAATAAACGAACTATTCGTTTTATTACGGTATGTTTCACGAGAAATAAAATGGAACTGCATTCCGTTTTTTTTAGCAGCCGTAAGGGTTGGATTCTCGTTTATTTTATTGCTTAATTCGTTACCTCTAATTACGCCAATCATTTTAATGTTATGTTTTTGTTGCAAGTATGAAGCTGCTAATATGTGATTGGAATACGCGCCGCCAAAAGTTAATGCAGTTTTATATCCTTTGTGTTTCGCTTCTAAAATGTTATATTTTAATTTCCGAAGTTTATTTCCTGAAATTCCATCACCTAATAAATCATCCCTTTTTATGAAGAGTTGAAAATTATTGTTGTTAATTCCAAATTTATTTAAATCTATTTTTTGGTTCAAAAAAGAGTGGTTTTTTTACAAAAATAAGAAATCTATTCATGAGTGTTCAATATTTTTTTTAAAAATATTTTATCGGCTTAAAATTGTTTTTAACGAATATTGAAATAGTTATTCAAAAATTAATCTTCCAGTATATAACTCATTTATGTTTACTATTGGAGGATGATTTTTAGCAATTAAATTACCTGTGCTACGCAATTCGCCTGTTAGTTCGTTTTGTGGGTTTACAATTAAGGAATTGGTTCCTCTGTGAAAAACAGAAACGGTATTTGCAATTAAATTTTCGCCGTTAAAAACCCCATCTCCAGCAGCTAAATTTACGGACAAATTATTGGTAATACCTGATAGTGTAAAGTGGGTTAAATTATTGCCTACAACGCTAACGCTTTCCGTATTTAATTGTAGTACAATGTCACCTATTGCTAACACAGAAGGGTCGGTAAAGTCCTCTGAAAGTATTTTAATGTTTGTGTAATTTAGCACACCTTCTGATTGGATTTTAAACTGTGTAGCGCTTGTTATTTCGGTAATGTTTGGGGCAGTTACATATATTTTTGTTATATTATAGTTTCGAGCTAAATTACAAGTGTTGTTTTCTATTATAATTAATTCCCCGTTTACTACATTTATCTCAACATTTGCTATTAAATTTTCACCTGTTTCTATAAGTACACGTTGTGTAACTCCTTCTTTTAAAACTAGCTCAACATCTCTATTTACTCTAATTTTTGTAAACGCTAATACAGTTATTTCTTCTGTGGTTATAGCTCCTGCGGTTTGAAAACAATTGGGTGCGTTTTCTGTATTGCAAGCTATAATTACTAACAATAGTATTGTATAGATTATTTTCCCCATATTTAATTATAGTTGCTATTGACTTAATGTAAGAATCAATTTTTACGGTAATTTTGTTTTTTCAACTCCAAAAATAAGTTAAATTATTGTTATTGACAAAAATTAATCCAACTCAATTCATAGGTGGTTTTATCGTTTTTTTAGGACTTAAAGATTTTTAAAGAAAAATAGTTAATCGAAAAGCGAACGATTAAGAAATTTTTAAGTCCTAAAAAAAGACAAAATGAAAACACATTTTATTCATTAATGTTTTTAAATGAAAAATGGAAGGTGTATATTTACTGTTCGACTACAAATAAGTCAGAGAAAAATTATGGCAAAAACATATTACGATCCAGCAGATTTAAAAAAATTCGGAAAAATTACTGAATGGAATGAAGAGTTAGGAAACAAGTTTTTTGAATATTACGGTAAAGTTTTTGAAGATGGAGCATTATCCGCTCGTGAAAAAACCTTAATAGCTTTGGCCGTTTCACATACTGAACAATGTCCCTATTGTATTGATGCATACACCAAAGATAGTTTGCAAAAAGGCATTACAAAAGAAGAAATGATGGAGGCAATACATGTAGGTGCAGCTATAAAAAGCGGAGCAACACTTGTGCATGGTGTGCAAATGATGAACAAACATGATAAACTTTCTATTTAAAAAATGGCAACAACCAAATCATTACATAAATTAAAAAGCGATTTCGCAAACCCAATACATCAGTTTAAAATATTGTCTGGTGGTGTTTTTGCAAACGGAGAGTTGCCTACATTTGTAAAAAAAATTAAAGAAAGCAATCAGTTTCCAATAAAATCTAAAAAGCTAGAAATTTTACAAATAAATGTCGGCTATATGTGCAACCAAGTTTGTGCACATTGCCATGTAGATGCAGGTCCTGATCGTAAAGAAATAATGACTAAAAAAACGATGCAACAATGTTTAGATGTTATTAAAAAAACAGGCGCACACACTTTAGACTTAACAGGTGGAGCGCCAGAAATGAACCCTAACTTCAGATGGTTTGTCGAAAAAGCATCAAAAATAGGAGTTAAAGACTTTATTGTTCGATCCAACTTAACCATTATTAGAGCCAATAAAAAATATTACGATTTACCTCATTTCTTTAAAAAACACAATATACACGTAGTATCTTCAATGCCACATTATACTCGTGGAAAAACTGATAAACAACGAGGAGAAGGCGTTTTTGACCAGTCTATAAAAGCATTACAAGAATTAAATGCGGTAGGATACGGAATGCCAAATAGCAATTTAAAATTAGATTTAGTGTATAATCCTGCTGGCGCTTTTTTACCTGCTAATCAATCGGCTTTAGAAAACGATTTTAAAAAAGCATTAACAGAAGACTTTGGTATTCAATTCCACAACCTTTTTGTAATCACTAATTTACCCATTAGCCGATTTTTAGATTACTTAGTCGCTTCAGATAATTATGAAGATTATATGTATGCATTAGTAGAAGCATACAATCCAGAGGCAGTAAAAAATGTAATGTGTACCAATACATTATCTGTTAGTTGGGACGGGTTTTTATACGATTGTGATTTTAATCAGATGTTAGATTTAAAAGTGGCGTCAAATGTGCAACACATAAGTGAATACAATGAAAACTTATTAGCAAACCGAAATATTTTAATTAATCAACATTGTTACGGTTGTACTGCGGGTTCTGGAAGTAGTTGTCAAGGTGTAGTTGCTGATTAAATAATGTAACGACAAAAACAATCCATATGAAAAAACTCATATATATAATAAGCTTGTTTTTTGCGCTTCAAGCAGTAGATGCACAAAATACTGCATTTACTAAAATGATTGATGCTACGTTACAAAAAACAGTACCATTAATTAGCGTATCCGAATTGAAACTAAAATATAATGACTTTGTTATTTTAGATTCTCGTGAGGAAGAAGAGTATAAAACCAGCCATTTAAAAGACGCTAAATTTGTTGGGTATACCAAATTTAAGTTACAAAAAACAATCAAAAACTTATCTAAAAAAAAACCAATAGTTGTGTATTGTTCTATCGGTTATCGAAGTGAAAAAATTGCCGAAAAACTACAAAAAAAAGGCTATAAAGTATATAATTTATACGGAGGAATTTTTGATTGGAAAAACAAAAGCAATACCGTTATAGATGTCCATAAAACACCAACGGAAAACGTGCATACGTATAATAAAAAATGGAGTAAATGGTTGTTGAAAGGAAATAAAGTATACGCAAAAAAACCGGAGACTCGCTCAAAGATAATCGAAAATTAAGCTATAAAAAACGTGTCAAAAAATTTAATATTAATTTTTACTCGCAACCCTGAGTTGGGAAAATGTAAAACCCGTTTATCTAAAACAATAGGTGATAAAAATGCACTTATCATTTACAAAAAACTATTAAAACATACTGAAAAAATAGTACGTCAAGTGTTTGCGGATAAAGCCGTTTATTATTCTGTAAAAGTTAGAAAAAATGATTTATGGGACGATGTTGTATATCAAAAACACCAACAAAACGGAGAAGATTTAGGGGTTAGAATGCAAAACGCATTTAAAAACAGTTTTGCTTCGGGTTATCAAAAAGTACTAATTGTAGGTAGTGATTTGTATGATTTACAACCAAAACACATTATTAAAGCATTTAAAAGTTTAGATACAAACGATGTTGTTTTAGGGCCTGCAGAAGATGGTGGTTATTATTTATTAGGAATTAAAAAACTACACGCTAATATTTTTGAAAACAAACAATGGGGAACCGAAACCGTAAGAAAAGATACGCTTTCCAATTTAACACATCAAAAAGTACAACTCCTAGAAGAATTAAATGATATTGATGTTTTTGAGGATTTAAAAACACACCCAAAATTGCTAAAAATTATCGGGTATTAATCACTTTCACAAAACCGTTGTGGAAACGGGGAGAGTTTTATTAATTTCATTTGACGTTGTAAGTTTTTTTTATATCTTTGCAGTAATACTAGTTTAAATAATTACAAATGGTATTTTAATTTAAAAATAAATAAATGGAAATAATAGAAGTTTTAGGGTATTTAGGAGCCTTATTAATAGGTGTGTCATTAGGTTTAATAGGTGGTGGAGGTTCTGTTTTGGCAGTACCCGTTTTAGCTTATTTATTTTCTGTAAATGCAAAAATAGCAACCGCATATTCGTTGTTTATTGTAGGGTCAAGCGCATTAATAGGAGGAGTAAAACAACACTTTAAAGGATATGTAGATTGGCGTACCGCATTTGTTTTTGGAATGCCTGCAATAGTAGGTGTATCAATTATTAGAAAATATGTAATTCCAATCCTGCCAGATGTTTTATTTACAGTATCTAATTTTAATTTCACATCACGAATGGGAATGTTTGGTTTATTCGCTGTTTTAATGATTCCAGCAGGAATATCGATGTTAAACGGCCGTAAAGAAATAAAAACAACAGGAGATGTAAAATACAATTATACACTTATATTAATAGAAGGATTGGTGGTAGGTGCAATAACAGGTTTTATTGGTGCAGGAGGCGGTTTCTTGATTATACCAGCATTAGTGATTTTAGCAAACGTAGAAATGAAAATAGCAATAGGTACGTCACTAATAATAATTGCTGCAAAATCATTAATGGGCTTCTTTTTAGGAGATGCTTTTACCTTAGATATTGACTGGCAATTTTTATCAATATTCACAAGTATCTCATTTGTAGGTATTTTTTTAGGAAGCTATTTAAGTAACTTTGTAGATGGCTCAAAATTAAAAAAAGGGTTCGGATATTTTATATTTGCCATGGCAGCATTTATATTTTATATGGAGTTTTTTGTAAAACAATAAAGCTATTGTTACTATTGTTACTGAAAAGTATTACCGATACTAATATCTTTGTAAAAAATAAATTAAAAGGGTATGAATATCTATATCTATTATCTAACAACATTATAATAATATATAAATGAAAAACTTAACAGAACAAGAATGGGATGCAAGTATAAATGCAGATGAAAATTCAGTAATTATTGACGTCAGAACCCCACAAGAGTGGAGCGAAGGTGTTATTGAAAATGCGTTACTTTTAAATATTTTTGAAACAACAGATTTTGTGGAAGCTATTACAAAATTAGATGTAAATAAAAACTATTACATATATTGCCGTAGCGGAGCAAGAAGTAGTCAGGCATGTCAGGTATTTAATAACAACGGTATTGCAAGTACCTATAATTTAATAGGTGGTATTATGAGTTGGAGAGGTAAAAAAGTAAAGGGAGTAATATAAAAAAATATGTTTAAATTTTTAAAATCGTTATTTAGTTCAGATAAATCAAACAAAATACACGTAAGGTTAAATGCAGAAGCGTTTAAAATAGCTATTGCAGATAAAAACAGTCAATTAATAGACGTAAGAACTTCAGCTGAATACAAATCAGGGAAAATAAAAACTGCTAAATTGATAAATGTAATGGCATCAGGTTTTCAGGATAAATTAAATAGCCTAAACAAAGAAAAACCCGTATATTTTTACTGTCGTAGCGGAGCAAGAAGTGTTAGTGCAGCAAAAAAAGCAGTAAAACTAGGTTTTACAGAGGTTTACGACCTAAAAGGAGGCTACAATACATGGGTTAATTAGTCTAAATAATAACCAACATTGCATTTGCAATTAATAAAAGTAAAATGACAACAAAAATAAAAATACAAAATTTAAAATGTGGCGGATGCGCAAGCACCATTATCAAAAAACTGTCAGAAATAGAAGGAATCACTAATGTAGAAGTAAAAGTAGAAGACTCTCTGGTAATATTTAACACAGTAACAAAAGAAAACATAACCCTCGTAAAAGAAAAATTAGCCACTATTGGATATCCTGAAATAGGAGAAAAAAACTCAATAGTTTCCAAAGCAAAATCTTTTGTAAGTTGTGCAACAGGCAAAATAGCTTAATATAAATATGCTCAAAAATTAGTTCTTCCTGTTAAAGAGTTTTACTATGCGTACTATATTATAAATTAAATATGATTTTCCTTACTCAAAAACTTACTTTCCCTAATTGTAATTTAGCTGACAAAGATGGGGTTTTGGCAATTGGTGGAGATTTATCTATTGATAGGCTATTATTAGCCTATCGTTCAGGTATATTTCCTTGGTATAATAAAGGAGAACCGATAATTTGGTGGTGTCCAAATCCTAGAATGGTACTTTTCCCTGATGAATTAAGATTCTCAAAAAGCATGAAAGTTCTCTTTAAAAAAAAAGCTTTAAGGTAACTTATAATACCGCTTTTGAACAAGTTATAGAAAATTGTGCAACAATTAAACGTTTTGGCGAAGCGGATACTTGGATTACCCAAGAAATGAAAACCGCATATATTCAATTACATAAAAAAGGAATCGCAATTTCAGTAGAAGTTTGGCAAAACAATAATTTAGTAGGCGGTTTGTATGGGATTGATTTAAAAGACAAAAAAGTTTTTTGCGGTGAAAGTATGTTTTCTGAAGTAAGTAATGCTTCAAAATATGCATTTATTAGTTTGGTAAAAAAATTAAAAACAGCACACTATAAAATAATTGACTGTCAGGTTTATAACACACACTTAGACAGCCTAGGTGCTCGTGAAATTTCAAGGGCAGACTTTTTAAAATTTCTTAAACCTTAAATAACAGATATGTAATTTTATGTTAAGTATTTTAGCATTGTTTTTGTCATTTCGGGTAAATCATACTCGTGTTTCCAGCCCCAATCTTGTTGTGCATGTGTGTCATTAATGCTTTTTGGCCAAGAATCAGCAATTTCTTGTCGGTAATCAGGTGTATATTTAATGCTAAAATTGGGTATGTGTTTTTTAATTTCTTCTGCAATCATTTCTGGGGTAAAACTAATGCCTGCTAAATTATAAGAAGACCGTATTTTAATACTTTCGGTAGGTGCATCCATAATATTCATGGTGGCTCTAACGGCATCTTTCATATACATCATTGGTAACGCAGTTTTTTCACTTAAAAAACAAGTATAACTTTGGGTTTTAATTGCTTCATGAAAAATTGCAACAGCGTAATCGGTAGTTCCGCCACCAGGCAACGTTTTCCAACTAATTAAACCTGGGTAACGGATGCTTCTTACATCTACACCGTATTTATTATGATAATATTCGCACCAGCGCTCACCAGTTTGTTTCGTAATACCGTAAACTGTTGAAGGTTCCATAATGGTATATTGGTTTGTGTTTTCTCGTGGAGTTGTAGTTCCAAAAACCGCAATACTAGAAGGCCAAAAAACCTTTTTAATTAACCCTTTTTTTGCTAAATTTAAAACATGAAATAACGAATTCATATTTAAATCCCATGCCTTCATCGGAAAACGTTCTCCAGTTGCCGATAGCATTGCTGCTAACAAATATACATCTGTAATTTGATGCTTTTCTATACAGTTTTTTACCTCATTGTAGTTCATAGCATCTAACTGCTCAAATAATCCAGATGTCATTAAAGACGGTTTCCCTTCTTTAATATCTGCAGCAATTACAGCGTTTTCACCATATTTTGCACGTAATTCTTGTGTTAATTCGGTGCCGATTTGTCCGCTAGCGCCAATAATTAATATTTTTGGAGTCATTTGTTATAAGTTTAATATAAATTACAAATATAAATATTTCTTAAATGTTATAAAAAATAAATGTACATAGATTTTTTAAACTTATATTTGTATTCAAATCAAATCAAATCAAAAAAAATAAAAATGAATAAAATAGTAGTATTAATAGCAATGTTACTTTTGTTTTCGTGTAAAAAAGAAATAAAACAACATGCTGTTAAGGTTTATGATAAAATCGAAAAAGACACGCTTATCACACAAGCTATACCATTACTTAATGCTTCTAAAAAAATATCTAACTGGATAGAGTTAAGTGATTTTGAAAACGAACTTACAAGTGTTTCCAATACTTCTATCCGTTCAGAAAAACAATTAGAACAACTTATAAACCTTTTAACTAAAATAAAAGAAACCACACCCGATAAATTTAAAACAAATAGTATTAATGCACGTATAAAAGTAATGGAAACAGAGCTATTAATGTACAACCAATACGTAAAAGAACAAGATTTGAAAAATTCTAAAATCCGAAAATTAAGATTACAAAAAACATACAATGTATTGGTCAATCAAATAAGTGCGCAGTTAACTAAAGAAAAAGATTATCAAAAATATAAGTAAAATCATACTCTTTTTACTTGCTACAAACTGCATGTCGCAAACAGTTTTAGAAAAACAGCAAATACATGTAGTTTTAAACAAATGGCATCAATCAGCAACTGATGCTGATTTTAACACCTACTTTAACTACATGACTAAAGACGCCGTATTTATTGGCACAGATGCTACTGAAAACTGGCAACTAAAAGATTTCAAAAAATTCTCAAAACCTTATTTTAATGCAAGTAAAGCATGGAGTTTTAGAGCAATAGAACGCAATGTGTATGTTTCAGGAAATTTTGCTTGGTTTGACGAGTTGTTAAATACACAAATGAAAATATGCAGAGGTTCTGGAGTATTGATAAAAATTGATGGAGTTTGGAAAATTAAACATTACGTGCTATCTATGACAATTCCTAATAAAAAGGTGAAAGAAGTAATTTTACTTAAAAAAAATATCGAAAATAAATTAATAAATAAACTACAAAAAAAATGAAAAAAATAGGATTCAGTATCGCTATACTTGCATTAGCAATTATAGGATGTAAAGATAAAAGTGTAACTACAAAAAAAATAAAAGAAACAGTAGTAAAAACAGGGATTAATTTAGCGTTAATGGATACTTTGATAAGTCCTAAAGAAGATTTTTTTAGCTACGTAAACGGTACTTGGATAAAAAACAATGAAATACCAGATGACAGAACTCGTTGGGGAAGTTTTGACGAATTGCGTAAAAATACAGACGCTGATGTGTTGGCTATTTTGGAAAAAGAAATGAATAATTCCAATTTAGATGCACAATCAGATTCAGGAAAAGCAGTATTGCTTTACAAATCTATTTTAAATACAGATGCACGTAATAAAGCAGGAATTTCACCTCTAAAACCATATTTAGAAAAAATAAATGCGATTACTAATATTACCGATTTGCAAAATTATTTAACAGAAATGGAACCAAAAGGAGGAGCAGGTTTTTTTGAAAGCTATATTAATGCAGATTCAAAAGACAGTAATAAAAATGTAGTTTATTTAGGGGCAGGACATTTAGGTTTGCCAAACAGAGGTTATTACGTAAAAAACGATGAAGACTCTAAAGAAAAAAGAGCTAAATATGTAACTCATATTACAAAAATGTTACAAATTTTAGGAGATACTAAAGAAGAAGCGACAAAACAAGCTGTTCAAATTTTAGCATTCGAAACCAAAATGGCAATCCCTCGTTTAGACAAAGTAGAACGCAGAGATGCTCGTAAACGCTATAACCCAACCGCAATTACAGACCTTCAAAAAATGGTTCCTGTAATTAAATGGAATACCTATTTTGAAAAATTAGGAATAAAAACAGATACCGTAATTTTAAGTCAATTAAAATACACAAAAGCATTAAAAAATCTTTTAGAACCTGAAAATGTTTCTGATTGGAAAGCATATTTACGTTGGAAAGCACTTAATAGTGCAGCAAGTTTTTTAAGTGAAGAAACTGAAAAATTAAATTGGGAGTTTTATTCCAAAACACTACGTGGAGCTAAAAAGCAACGTCCACAAACTGAACGTGCTTTAGCATCCGTAAACAGAATGCTTGGTGAAGCATTAGGAAAACTATATGTTGCTAAAAAATTTCCGCCAGAAGCAAAACAAAAAGCACAAAGTATGATTGTAAATGTATTAGATGCATTTGAAACTCGTATTAAAAACGTGTCTTGGATGAGCAAAGAAACCAAATTAAAAGCAATAGAAAAATTAAAAGCAACTACTGTAAAAATAGGATACCCAGATAAATGGAAAGATTACAGTAAACTAGCAATAGGAGAATCGTATTTTAAAAACCGTTTAAATTCAGCAAAATGGCGATTTGATAAAAACATTGCAAAGCTAAATAAACCTGTCGATAAAACAGAATGGCACATGAACCCACAAACGGTAAATGCATATTTTAACCCATCTAATAATGAAATTGTATTTCCAGCAGCCATATTACAACCGCCTTTTTATGACTATAAAGCAGACGATGCTGTAAATTATGGAGGTATAGGCGCTGTAATTGGTCATGAAATTTCACATAGTTTTGACGATTCTGGAGCACGTTATGATAAAAATGGAAACCTAAATGATTGGTGGACAAAAAAAGATTTAAGTCAATTTGAAGCATTAGGAAAAAAATTAGCCGAACAATATGATGCAATAGAAGTATTGCCAGGAATATTTATTAACGGAAAATTTACTTTAGGTGAAAACATTGGCGATTTAGGAGGTGTAAACGTAGCTTATGATGCATTACAATTAGAGTTTTTGAAAAACGGGAAGCCTGAAAATATAGCTGGTTTTACAGCAGAACAACGTTACTTTATGTCGTGGGCAACTATTTGGAGAAGTAAATATAGAGATGAGGCGTTGAAAAATCAGATAAAAACCGATCCACATTCACCAGGTATGGTAAGAGCAGCACAACCTTTAAAAAATGTAGAAGCATTTTACAAAGCATTTGATATTAAAAAAGGAGACAAAGGATATTTATCTCCTGAAAAAAGAGTTAAAATTTGGTAACCAAAAAAATAACAAAGCAATTTAATATTAAGTTGCTTTGTTCTTTAAATAATGTTTTGTTATATTTTGAATGCTTTCAGTAAAAGGGGTTGCTTTAAAACTAAGCACGTTTTTTAATTTAGAAGCATCGTAATTTAAGGTTTTAAAACTAGCATTTATAGCGACATTGCTTAATGAAGGGTTTCCTTTTGTAAAAGTATACTTTATTTTTTCAAAAAGATAAACAAGTTTTATTTCCCATTTTTTTACAAACTTAAGACTTTCATTTTTCCCTAATGACGCGCTAATTAATTGTATTAACGTATAATAAGTAATGTTTTCCGAAACGGCAATAAATCGTTCATTTGTAATTTCCGAATTCATTAAAAAAATCATTGCTTTTACAACATCATTTACGTCAATAACACCAACGTTTCCTGAAGTATAATACTTAAAACCATTATCAATTTTAGTAAAAATTTCGCCAGTTCCTTTATTCCAAAATCCAGCGCCAAAAATAACACCTGGATTTATAATTACCACATTCAAGCCTTCTTGCGAAGCTCTCCACACCTCTAGTTCAGCATTATATTTAGTGATGGCGTAAATGTTATTTTTATTTTTTTCTGAATTCCAAAGTGTCGTTTCGGTAATTGGTTTTTTAGTATCCTCTCCAACAGTTGCAATACTACTTACGTAGCATAATTTTTGTATATTTTCACTTAAACAAAAATTAACAATATTTGCCGTTCCAATTACATTGGTTGCAATAGATGTTTTATAATTTTTGATGTTAAAAGATAAATCGGCAGCACAGTGATATACGTTTTTAATGTTTTTAAAAGCAATTTCTAAAGAAGGTGTTTCGGTAATATCTGCTTGTACCCAATCAATTTTATTAAAAATAACCTCATAATTTTCCGTATAAAAACTAAATATATTTTTTGTAAATTTAATTTTTTCCTTATCCCTGTAAATTGCCCTTACCTTTTTTTTATTTGTTATTAATTGATATAACAAATGGCTTCCTACTAAACCTGTTCCTCCTGTAACTAAAATCATAAGCACGAAGATATTTAAATTTATAATACTATGCTATTTAATTTTTTGAAGTTTTTTTACTTATAATCCCTAATATTTTTTTGAAGAAGATTATCTTTGTTAAAATTTTAAAGTTTTATAATGAATTTTGTTGAAGAATTACGATGGAGAGGCATGCTACACCAAATTATGCCCGAAACAGAAGAAATGCTTTTAAAAGAACCTACCTCTGGTTATATTGGTTTTGATCCTACGGGAGAATCGCTACATATTGGAAGTTTGGTGCAAATAATTATTTTAATGCACTTTCAACGTGCTGGACATACACCAATTGTTTTGGTAGGAGGAGCAACAGGTATGATTGGTGATCCTTCAGGAAAATCGGCAGAACGTAATTTGTTAACCGAAAAAACGTTAACAAAAAATATTGAAGGCATAAAAAAACAGTTAGCGCGTTTTATCGACTTTAATTCGGATATTAAAAACAAAGCTGAATTGGTAAATAATTACGATTGGATGAAAGATTTTTCTTTCATTGATTTTGCGCGTGACATAGGTAAACACATTACCGTAAACTATATGATGGCAAAAGAGTCGGTTAAAAAACGTTTAAGCTCCGAGTCTAATATCGGAATGTCTTTTACAGAGTTTACCTATCAATTATTTCAAGGATATGATTTTTTACATTTATACCGCACAAAAAAATGTAAAATTCAAATGGGAGGAAGCGATCAATGGGGGAATATTACAACAGGAACCGAATTGGTACGTAGAGTTGCTGGCGGAAAAGCGTATGCAATTACTTGCCCATTAATTACTAAAGCAGATGGCACAAAGTTCGGGAAAACTGAAGGTGGAAACATTTGGTTAGATAGAAATCGAACATCACCATATAAATTTTACCAATATTGGTTAAACGCTTCAGATGAAGACTCTGAAAAATACATTAAAACATTTACTTTTTTAGATAAAAACACAGTTGATTCGATTATAGCAGAACACAAAAAAAATCCGCATTTACGATTATTACAGAAAAAAATTGCTGATCAGGTTACCGTGATGGTGCACTCAAAAGAAGATTTAGAAAACGCCTTAAACGCATCATCTATTTTATTTGGAAAATCAACATCAGAAAATTTAAAAACGCTAGACGAACAAACTTTTTTAGATGTTTTTGATGGCGTTCCGCAAGCAGAAATTAAATATTCTGACTTAAATGATGATTTAGATATGACTACTATATTAGTTGAAAAAACAAACTTCTTAAAATCTAACGGAGATGCAAAACGAGCGTTAAAAGAAAACTCGATTTCAATAAACAAAGAAAAAGTAAAAGCAGATTATAAAATAACCACTTCCGATTTAATTAATAATAAGTTTATTTTATTACAACGAGGTAAAAAGAATTATTTTGTGGTTGTGGTAAACTAATTTAACATATATATTCGTAGTATGAAAAAAATTGACCCTAACAGCAATTCCAGTTATTGTATTGACGATTACAACAGAAATTTTATTAATAAATATTACACTTGAAGAAATAGGAAACAAAGAAAATTAGAGAATTTTGACTACTTTAGTAGCTTTTCTCATTATGTTTAGTGTTTTTATTTTTCTTGATTCATAAAATAATTAAGAGTGAAACGGCACAAAATAGTATCTAATAAATAAGTGTCAAATTTAAATTCAATTCTTCAGTTTTTATACAGATAAACGTATATTTGTGATATTATCTTTAAAGATCCATAAAAAAGGAGATATTATATTAAGATAAAAAAATAAAACATTCTGTTTTATAGAAATTATTGATATGAAAATTGAAAGAAAACAAATACAAGAAGCGTTAAAAAAAATTACCGCACCAGGAGAAGGTGGAAATATGGTTGAAACAGGCGCAGTAACCAATATAAATATTTTCGGAAACGAAGTTGTTGTAGATATTACTATTACTAATCCAGCAATGCAAGCTCGTAAAAAAACAGAAGCTGAAATTATAAATACTATTTATCAAGAGATTTCCTCCGAAGTAAAAGTAAAAGTAAATATAACCGTAAAAGCTCCAGAAAAACAACAAATAAGAGGAAAACAAATAGAAGGAATGCAAAATATAATTGCAATTTCTTCAGGAAAAGGTGGCGTTGGAAAATCTACTGTAACAGCAAATTTAGCAATTACGTTATCAAAAATGGGGTTTAAAGTAGGTATTTTAGATGCCGATATTTATGGGCCATCAATACCTATTATGTTTGATGTAGAAACCGCACGTCCGTTGTCAGAAACTGTGGATGGAAAATCTAAAATGAAACCCGTAGAAAGTTATGGAATAAAAATATTATCTATAGGTTTTTTTACCAATCCAAATCAAGCAGTAATTTGGCGTGGTCCAATGGCGTCAAAAGCATTAAATCAATTAATTTTTGATGCCGCTTGGGGCGAGTTAGATTTCTTGTTATTAGATCTTCCTCCAGGAACAGGCGACATACATTTATCATTAATGCAAGCGTTGCCAATTACAGGAGCCGTTGTGGTAAGTACACCGCAAAAAGTAGCTTTAGCAGACGCAAAAAAAGGAGTTGCAATGTTTCAACAGGAAAGTATTAACGTACCCGTTTTAGGTATTGTCGAAAATATGGCATATTTTACACCCGAAGAATTACCAAATAATAAATACTATATTTTTGGTGAACAAGGGGCTAAAAACTTAGCAACAGACTTAGGAGTTCCGTTTTTAGGAGAAATTCCGTTAGTACAAAGTATTCGAGAAGCTGGAGATGTTGGTCGTCCTGCAGCAATGCAAGAAGGTACACCAATAGAAAAAACAATGCAAGAAATTGCTAAAAATGTAGTGTTGGAAGTTGTAAAAAGAAATAAAAATTTACCAGCTACCGAAATTGTTAAAATAACAACAATGGCAGGTTGCAACTCAAAATAATAAAATAAGAACTATATTTTAGTGCTTTTATAAAATGAATATGACAACAGAAAAAACAGAATTACAATTAAATGTAGAAAAAGCATTAGAGGAAGTTAGACCTTTTTTAAGGTCTGACGGTGGAGATGTAACTTTATTATCTATTAAAAATAATATTGTAAATATCCGCTTTGAGGGCGCTTGCAATTCTTGTAACGTAAACCAAATGACGTTAAAATCGGGTATAGAAATGACCGTTAAAAAATATGCTCCACAAATAGAAAAAGTAGTCAGTATTGTAGACTAATTTTAAGATAAAAAACTAAACTATTTTAAAATATTTTCTATTTTAGTAAGTATTAACTTTGGCAAAATGGTATTAAAACACTCCAAATAACCATCAGGATATTTGTTACCGTAAATAGAAGTAGGTAGTAATGGAAAATCACTTAAATTAGGTGTAATTTGATGTTTTTCGGGTTGCATAAAAGGTGTAAAACCAGCATAAGGATGTGTTACTCCCCAAACTGTTAAGGTAGGTACACCAAACATAGCGGCTAAATGCCCGTTACTCGAATCCATTGCCAACATAAGGTTGAGGTTAGATATTAATGCTAATTCTTCTTCAAAAGAAAACGTATTAACCGTATTTATTACGTTGTTATATTTAGCAGCTATTGCATCTAAAACTTCTTTTTCTTTTGTTCCACCACCAAATAAAAATACCGTATAATTAGTGTTTTTGCACAATTGATGAATTACATCTTCCATTTTTTGTATCGGATACATTTTTCCTGTATGTGCTGCAAATGGAGCAATTCCAATATGTTTTTTGGAACTTTTTAATATATTTTTAGGTAACGGTAATTTACCTAAAACATCTGATGAAGTTATTTGTATAGGGAATCCCATTTTATAAAACACATCAATATAGCGTTGTAGTGATGTTTTTAAAGGCTTGAAAATCTTGTTTTTAGCACGTGTTAATGCTTTTTTATCGTTCCGTCCTTTATCTATTTGTTGATAAGGTATGTTTTTTAGTTTTAACATTCGTGCTAAAATAATGGAACGTAAAACATAGTGTAAATCGGCAGTTTGAGTAATTTGTAAAACTTGAAGTTCTTTTGCTAATGTTCTAATTCCTAAAAAACCTCTGTGTCTTCCTTTTAAATCGGGGTTTACGACTGTTATATTGGGTATATTTTTAAAAAATGGATTAAAAAAACTCCGCGTAAGTATAGTAAGTTTAATGTTTGGGTATAATCTTGTAAATGCTTTTAAAACAGGTACAGATATAGCTACGTCTCCCATTGCTGAAAGACGAATTATTAAAATATGTATGTTTTTTTTAGACATTTAAATAGAAACAAAACTATTTTTGAGAACGTAAAATAGGATTTAATTCATCATCATTATACATCTTCATTTGCTTATAAACTTTCATATATTTATCTCCATTTTTAATATCACTTAATAAGGAGTCAATAGCGGTAGATAAATCTGTACGTTGTTCTAATAAAATATTTAATTTTGTTTTACAAGCTGTTAAATGATTTTCTGAAGCATCTGTACGTGTTGCTTCTTCATTCATGTGATATACTTTTAAAGCTAAAATAGATAAACGATCAACTCCCCAAGCAGGGCTTTCGGTATTAATAGTAGCATTACTTTTTGGAGTATTGTTTGTATTGTCTTCTAAAAAATAGCTATCAATATACTCTACCATATCGGTTCTATCTTGGTTAGAAGCATCTATTTTTCGTTTTAAAATTAATGCATCAACAGGGTCAATACTAGGGTCTCTAATAATATCTTCATAATGCCATTGTACGGTGTCAATCCAGCATTTACGATACAATAAATGTGCTAACAAATCATCTTTTTTATCGTATTTGTTTTCAAAAAATTGGTATGGATCATCTTTAATATGATAGGTATCTATTACTTCTTTAAAAATTGAATTTGCTTTTTTTGTAAACATAATTAATGTGATTTTTTTCAAAGATACTATTTACTGAGGAATTAAGGCGATATAAAATATAACAAAACGCAACTTATAATTAATACATAAAATAATATAGGTTGCACCCATTTTTTTGAAAACCATTTAAAAACGACACTAAACAACACTGCAATTGGAAAAAAACTAAATAAGAACGAACTTATTGTGTTGTTTAATAAGATAATAATTAGTGCAATACATAGTGCGATACTTATAATAAAGTAAGTCGTTTTATTTTTTCTTGAAATGTGCTGAATACTCGAAAGAAAAAACACTAAAATACATGAAAAAATAGTTCCAAAAAACACTAAAATAGGGGTGTTTTTAATACTTAAAAGTGTTTTTAGATTAAAATTAATTTCAGCATTATGATATATAAGCAGGCTATGGTTTGTAAATAAAGTATAGCTATTTACTATTGTAAACACTACGAAAATACTAACTAAAGGTACTAACCAGTGTTTGTAGTTTTCAGTAGCGTAAAGTAAAATAGCGACATATAATACAATTAAAAATAAGATGCTCCAGAAATAAAATAACGAAGCTATGGAAATCCATAAACTGGCATCAAATATTTTTTGAATTGTATTTTTATTTGTGTTTAAACTGATTATTTTCCGAAAGGCAAGTAGTATGAAAAAGTTAGCATACATTATTTTAGGATTGCTGTTTCCTGTCCAATACACGGTAATAAACAATGCGAAAAACAAAAGAATAAAACTATGATGTGCAGAAAACTGATTTTTTTTATTGATAAAACGCACAATAAAAATGCTAAAAATCGCAAAAATCAATGCCGAAATAGTGTTTGAATCCCTATTAAAAACAGGTAATATGAGGCTTATTAAATAGCTAATAACTACCAGTGCAACAGTAATTACTAAATTAATAGGTTTCGATTTGTTAAAAATTGAATATATCATTTGGTTAATTAAATGTAGTTAGTGTATATTTGCAGGTATAAAAATACCAAAAAATTGATATAATGAAAGATTTAGTGTACGCAATTCAAGATTTTTTTTTTAATGATATTCGCTCCAATGGATGCGTTTAGAGAAACCGAACTATCAAATTGGTGGATAGCAAACATAATAAACTGGATGTTTATAGCTATTTTTCTGGTGTTAATGATATATTGGTTGTTGAAATTAAATATTTTTAATAAAACATTTAAAGAAAGAAGAGATGTTGTTTCTCATTCTTTTTTTAAGTAAAAAATAAAAAAAGTAAATAAAAAATCCTGATTTGTAAAAATCAGGATTTTTTTGTGCGTATAATTTATTAAGTTTTCACTTACTCAATGTTTAAAAAGGTAAATCATCTTCAGGTTCAGTAGTAGTCGTTGTTGCTTCAAAAGCTTCTGCTGGTGCTACTGGAGGCATTTCGGATGCGCCACCTGTTGCTCCTGCTTGTAAGTTTTCAATACGCCAACCCTGTATGGAGTTAAAATATTTTGTTTCTCCTTGTGGGTTTACCCATTCTCTACCACGTAAATTGACTCCAATTTTCACATTTTGTCCAATAGCATAGCTATTTAATAAATCGCATTTATCTTGCACAAACTCTACCATAATAGATTGTGGATATTGCTCTTCGGTAGTAATAACTACTTCTCTTTTTTTGAAACCGTTACTTCCAAACGTTTGTGTTTCTCCGATTACTTTAATTTTTCCTTGTACTTCCATTTTCTTTCCCGTAAGGGCTATCTATATTAATTAAACTTATTTTTATAAAAATTCTTCCGACAATAATAATTTCCAGGCAGTTACTACATCATTTTTTTCTAAATAGCTTTGTGCTGTTTTATGTATTTCTGCTGTTGTTGTGGTAAAAATATGCGGACATTTTTCTTTTCCTAACGTTACAAAGGTACTAATATCTTCTTTACTAGGCAAAGATTCTACATTGGCAAGCATACCTAAATCGTTTCCTGTTAAAATAGCACTATTTTTAATTACTTCGGGTAAATTATCGACACCAATACCTAGGTTGGCTATTGGTTTTGGTATTTCGAAAAAACCAGTTTTCATTCTACTATAAAAACTTCCTCCTGCACGTGCAACTAAATCTATTTTATGTTGATCTATGCGTTGATTCTCATCTAAAACCGACTCTTTAATGTGTATTTTAACTACTTCGCAAATAATTAAATTTCCTGCTCCACCTTCAGTTCCTAAAGAAATTACTTCATTTACTTTGCATTCAAATTGAACAGGGCTTTCGGCAACCCTAAATGGTTTTATTTCATTTGAAGCTAACATGGTTAATCCTGCTTTTTCAAATTCGTTTATGCCTTTACCATAAGCGGTACTTGCTAAAGACATTTGTTGTGCCATATTATAATTTACCACATTTATAACCACTTCTTTAGTTGCAATACAGTTGTCTAACGTGTGTTTTGTGGTGTTGTCTTTTACACTTCTTGCTGGTGAAAACACCATAATTGGTGGATTAGCACTAAATACATTAAAAAAACTAAACGGCGCTAAATTTGGATTTCCATTAGCATCTATAGTGCTTGCAAATGCAATTGGTCGAGGAGCAATACTTCCTAGTAAATAACCATGTAGTTTCGCTGTAGATATTTCGTTTGGTTTTAAAGATAACATATTTTTAATGTTTACTGAATTATATTTACAAAAATAAAGATAATTCAGTAAACATTCATCGAAATAAAAACCTTATTTTTGATTGTTGTTAATTTTTCTATCTATGCTGAGCCATAAAAATTTATTTCGGAGTTTAATTATCTTTACTTCCTTTTTGTTAGTTACCTTAATTTTATGGAATACCTATCAGTTTTTTCAACATTTTAAAGAAGAAGAGCGAGTAAAAATTGAAATTTGGACAAAAGCATTTAATGACGTGTATAACAACCCGGATATTAATGCAAATATTAGTCAACTTTCTTTAGAAGTGATAAAAAGTAATACAACAACCCCTATGATTGTAGCTAATGGAAACGGTAATTATGATGTTGCGAATCTTAAAAACGTAAATTCAACAGATACTCTAAAAATTAAAAAATTAATTACCCAATTTAAGTCGAAAAATGAACCCATTGAAATTGTATTTAATAACAAAATAATTACTACAGTATATTATAGCGATTCCCTTTTACTTACTAAATTAAAGTATTATCCGTTAACTTTATTATTGATTTTAGCATTGTTTAGCGCAGGAGTTTATTTATATTATAGATCGACAAAAAGTGCAACACAAAATAAATTATGGGCAGGTATGGCAAAAGAAACTGCACATCAAATAGGTACACCGCTATCTTCGTTAATAGGATGGGTGGAAATTTTAAAAATAGAAAAAGTTTCAGAAGAAACCTTAACCGAAATGACTAAAGATATTGATCGGTTACAGACTATTACTGAGCGGTTTAGTAAAATCGGGTCTGTTCCTAAGTTAGTACGAAAAAATATAGTTTCCGAAACAGAAAATACATTTAACTACTTAAAAATACGAACTTCACGATTAATTAATTTTACTTTTACTTCCGAAGAAACCGAAATTTATGTTAAAATTAATTCGCAATTATACAGCTGGACAATAGAAAATATGGTTAAAAATGCAATTGATGCCATGAAAGGAAAAGGGGATTTAAATATTCATATTTCTCAATTAGAAAATCATATGTTTATTAGAATAAAAGATAATGGAAAAGGCGTTTTAAAATCCGATTATAAAAAAATATTTGAACCTGGTTTTACCACAAAAAAACGTGGTTGGGGCTTAGGTTTATCACTTTCTAAACGAATTATTGAAGATTACCATAACGGAAAAATACATGTAAAACAGTCTAAAATAAACGAAGGAAGTATATTTGAAATTGCATTAAAAACGATAGGATAACGTATTGTTTTATAAATAAAAAAGAGCTTACCGTAAATTGGTAAGCTCTTTTTTATTTATAATTTGAAAGTTCTACATCATTCCTGGCATTCCGCCACCCATTGGAGGCATAACAGGTGCATCTTCTTTAATGTCTACCAAGGCGCATTCGGTAGTTAAAATCATTCCTGCAACAGAGGCTGCATTTTCTAAAGCGACACGAGTTACTTTTTTAGGGTCTATAATACCTGCTTTAAGCATATCTACATATTCATCTATTTTTGCATTGTATCCAAAATTCTTTTTGCCTTCAGTTACTTTTGCGCAAATAACAGAGCCTTCTTTACCTGCGTTTTCTGCAATAGTTCGTAAAGGAGCTTCAATTGCACGAGAAATAATTGCAATACCTGTTTCTTCATCTGCATTTTCTGGTTTTACTTTAGAAAGTGCATTTTTTGCACGAACTAAGGCAACGCCTCCACCGGCAACAATACCTTCTTCTACTGCGGCACGAGTTGCGTGTAAAGCATCATCTACTCTATCCTTTTTTTCTTTCATTTCTACTTCAGATGCTGCTCCTACATATAAAACAGCTACTCCGCCTGCTAATTTTGCTAAACGTTCTTGCAGTTTTTCTTTGTCATAATCTGACGTAGTTGTTTCTATTTGTGCTTTAATTTGACTTACACGCATTTTAATATTTTTCGCATTTCCTGCTCCATTTATAATAGTGGTGTTGTCTTTATCTATAACAATACTTTCTGCTGTTCCTAATAAATCTAAAGTTGCGTTTTCTAAAGCGAAACCTCTTTCTTCAGAAATTACGGTACCGTTTGTTAAAATAGCAATATCTTCTAACATTGCTTTTCTACGATCTCCAAAACCTGGTGCTTTTACTGCTGCAATTTTTAATCCACCTCTTAATTTATTAACTACTAATGTAGATAATGCTTGACCATCTACATCTTCTGCAATAATTAGTAATGAGCGTCCTTCTTTTGCTATTGGCTCTAATATTGGTAAAACTTCTTGTAGGTTAGATATTTTTTTATCGATTAATAAAATATATGGATTTTCTAATTCCGCCACCATTTTATCGGCATCGGTTACAAAATAAGGTGATAAAAACCCTCTGTCAAATTGCATTCCTTCAACAACATCTACATAGGTGTCTGTTCCTTTTGCTTCTTCTACTGTTATTACACCTTCTTTACCAACTTTACCAAATGCTTTAGCTATTAAATCGCCTATTACTTCGTCATTGTTAGCTGATATTGATGCTACTTGTTTTATTTTACTTGAAGATGAACCTACTTCTTCAGATTGTTTTGCTAAATCGGAAACAATTACTGCAACCGCTTTGTCAATACCACGTTTTAAGTCCATCGGATTTGCACCTGCTGCTACATTTTTTAAACCTTCTTTTACAATTGCTTGTGCCAAAACAGTTGCTGTAGTTGTACCGTCACCTGCTAAATCGTTAGTTTTAGAGGCTACTTCTTTTACCATTTGTGCTCCCATATTTTCTAAAGGATCTGCTAATTCTATTTCTTTAGCTACGGTAACACCATCTTTTGTTACGGTAGGACCTCCAAATGCTTTCGATATGGTTACATTTCTTCCTTTTGGACCTAATGTTACTTTTACTGCATTTGCTAATGCATCTACTCCGCGTTTTAGTCCGTCACGCGCTTCTATATCAAATTTTATATCTTTTGCCATGTTGTTAAATGATTTTATGCCATGAGCTTTATGCTTTTAGGCGTTCTTTTTTTTATGTTTTAAATAGGTGTTGTTTCCTTTTTTTTTAAGAATTGATATGTAACGTTGTTTAAATTACTGCCAACACGTCACTTTCTCGCATTATTAAGTAGTCTGTACCTTCTAGTTTTAATTCAGTTCCTGCGTATTTAGAGTATAAAACGGTATCTCCGACTTTTACCGTCATTTTTTCGTCTTTTGTACCTTTTCCTATTGCTATAATAGTTCCTTTTTGTGGTTTTTCTTTAGCAGTATCAGGTATTATAATTCCTGATGCGGTTGTTGTTTCTGCTGCTGCGGGTTCAATAAGAACTCTGTCTGCCAAAGGCTTAATGTTTGTTTTCATTGGTTATTTATTTTAATGGTTGTTTTATAAGTTATAGTAGTCATAAATTATACCAATTTACAATTTGCTGACAAATTTACACAAAACAAAAATGCCAACTTAAAAAGTTGGCATTTTTAGAATTTATAGTTTTATTAAAGTCTACTTATCGTCTTTTTTGGTTGTTGTAATTGGAGTTGTAGCTTCTGGTGTTGTTGTAATTGGAACTTCAACTTGTTGGTTTTTTGCGCCTTCTAATGCTTTAGAGGTTACTCCGTCACTACCAAGGATAGTTACATTAGCCAACAAAATGAAAACAACCATTAAAATAGCCAACCACCACGTACTTTTGTCTAAAAAGTCAGTTGTTTTTTGAACTCCTCCAATGTGAGCTCCTGAGCCTCCACCAAATGTGGATGCTAAACCGCCTCCTTTTGGTTCTTGTGCCATTATTACTACAATTAGTAAAACAGCGATAATCATTATTAGTATTAAAAAGATATTAAACATTTTTTAGTGTGTTTTATTAGGTGTTGTTTTTTTCTAGTTTCTTAATATCCGAAATTCGGACTGCAAAGAAACTACTTTTTTCTGGATATTTCAAACTTAAAATTCGATAAGCTTGTTTTGCTTGTTTATAATTTTTTTGAGATAAGTAAACTTTGGCTAAAGTTTCAGTCATTAACTCTTCGGAGTTAAATTGATTTTGGGTTGCTAAATTTTTTAATAACACTGTTTTTTTAACAGGTTTTATTTTTGGTTTATTGGCAATAAATTGATTTATAAGTTCTGTTTTATTAGGTTTTCTGTCGGTTTTTAGAGTTTCTGAATCTTCTCTTGATATCGATTTTAATTGAGATAACTTTAACCATTCATGAAACGAATGAGTTTCATTTTTATTGAAATTAAGTGGTTTATCAACCTCTAAATTGTCGGTTAAAATTGCTATTTCATTTGCTTTTTTTTTCTTCTCAAATAAATTTGGGTTTAATGTTTTTTTATCAAAATCATTTGTTTCTGACGAAAATGAAATAATTTCCTCTGCGTTTATTACTTCTATTTGAGCTATTTGACTTTGTAATTGTTGTTGAGCTATTGATACGGATTGCTGACTAAATACATCCGAAGTAATATAATCGAACAAAATACTACGGTTTGCAGTGTATGCTGCTGTAATTTTTAATGCGCTATTATATTTATAATTATCGTCATTTTTTAATCCTTTTAAATAAATGGCTCGTGCTGACTGAAAATAGGGGAAATCATCCAACATTTCTTGCATTAAAATGGTTTGTTGCGGATTTATATATTGCGGATGTTTTAATATATTGATAAAATCGTGTTTATTCATTGTTTACCATTTTGCAAGTGATTCGTTAAAAATATCTTGGGTTATTCGTTCATAAATTATTTCGATTGCAGTATCTCTTACGCTTCCTACTAATTGTTGGGTTGCAGGATAGTCATAAAAAAAAATAAATTTTCGTTCAAAATTATCTTCTTCTTTTGCTTTGTTGTAAAACCGAACGTTTATGGTAATGGTTAAACGGTTTTCTGCGGCTGTTTGGTTTGCTGTTGTACTCATCGGAGCTATATTATAGCTAATAATTTCGCCTTCATAAATTAAATCGGCACCTGTATTACTTAACTCTAAATTGGTTTGGCTTTGTATTAAGTCTTGTAATGCTAATGTAAAAACTCTGTCGATACCAGGTTCTATTATTGGTGCGATGTTTCTAAAAAGGTTGACCTGAAATGTTTTGGCATTTCCTACATCACCTCCTGTAAAAGAATAGATTCCGCAACCTTGAAGTAGGAATAGCGTTACTATTGATGCTATAATTATTTTTAGATGTTTCATTAATTTTTTTATTTAAAAAAGTTAAAAGTACATTTTTTATTTTACAAATCGAATTGTTTTATTTTTCGATATAAAGTTCGTTCAGAAATCCCTAACTCTTTAGCGGCTAACTTTCGTTTTCCTTGGTTACGTTCTAATGATTTTTTTATTAATTCTAACTCTTTTTCGTGTATTAAAAAAGTTTCTTCCTCTGTTATGTCTTCAATATAATTAAAAGTTTCTGGAGTGGTAACTACAGGTGATATTTTTTGTGGAATTTGCAATATTGTTACTGGTTCTTGTTCTGGTGTTGGTGATTTTGGTTCTTCTTTGTAAATTTTTTGTATTAATTCTTTGTTTTTGTGTTGTACTTCTTGGTTGTTGCCTTTTTGCATCAACTCCATGGTTAGTTTTTTTAAATCGTTTAAATCGGCTTTCATATCAAACAACACTTTGTATAGTATTTCTCGTTCGTTACTAAAATCAGATTTTGATTTAGTTTCATTAATTATAGATGGTAAATTAGTGCCTATATTAGGTAAATAACTCTGTAAAATTACAGCATCTATGTTTCTGTTTTTTTCTAATACGGATATTTGTTCGGCGGTGTTTCTTAATTGACGAATATTACCATTCCACCTGTATTTTTGAAGCAATTGTATTGCGCTTTCATCTAAACGGATGGTTGGCATTTTATATTTTAAGGCAAAATCAGAAGCAAATTTTCTAAAAATTAAATGAATATCTTCTTTTCGGTCTCGTAAAGGAGGTAATACAATTTCTACGGTGCTTAATCGGTAATATAAATCTTCTCTAAATCTTCCTTTTTTAATGGCATCAAACATATTTACGTTTGTTGCTGCTACAATACGCACGTTGGTTTTTTGTACTTTAGATGATCCTACTTTCATAAATTCTCCGTTCTCAATTACACGTAATAGGCGTACTTGAGTGGTTAAGGGTAATTCTCCTACTTCATCTAAAAATATAGTGCCGCCATCGGCAACTTCAAAGTAACCGCTACGGGTTTGTGTAGCGCCTGTAAACGCTCCTTTTTCATGCCCAAAAAGCTCACTATCAATTGTTCCTTCTGGTATTGCTCCGCAGTTCACGGCAATAAATTTTCCGTGTTTACGGTGTGATAATGAATGTATTATTTTCGGCACACTTTCTTTACCAACACCACTTTCTCCGATTACCAAAACGGTAATATCTGTGGGTGCTACTCGTATTGCTTTTTCTAAAGACCTGTTCAGCTTAGTATTGTTTCCAATAATTCCAAATCGTTGTTTTACTGCTTGTATTGATTCCATGTTAATTGTTAATTATCAATTGAAATTAATAATTATTTTTTTAGTTATTATCACTATACTCAACAGCAATACCTTTAAAGGTAGCAGTGGTACAGTCGTTAATTTTGATCATTACAAAGTCGCCAATTTTATAGTGTTCTTTAGGAAAAACAACCATGTTGTTTTGGCTATTTCTTCCTGCCCATTCATTTTCCGATTTTTTAGAGGTACGTTCAATTAACACTTCTTCGGTTCTACCAATGTGTTTTTTTAATTGTTCGTGTCCTACTGCACGTTGTAAATCGATAATTTCTTGTAATCTTCGCTTTTTAATGTCTAACGGAATGTCATCTTCCAATTTTCGTGCTGCCATTGTACCTGGTCGTTCGGAGTATGCAAACATAAATCCGTAGTCATATTTTACATATTTAATTAAGCTTAAAGTGTCTTGATGGTCTTCTTCTGTTTCTGTAGGAAAGCCTGTAATGATGTCTTGTGATAGTGAAATATCTGGGATTATTTTATAAACATTATCAATTAGCGCTATATATTCTTCGCGAGTATGTTGACGGTTCATTAATTTTAAAATACGGTTGCTTCCACTTTGTACGGGTAAGTGTAAATAGTTGCAAATATTTATATGTTTTGCCATTATTTCTATCACTTTTAAATGCATATCATGCGGATTAGAAGTAGAGAATCGAATTCTCATTTTCGGAAAAGCATTCGCTACCATATCCAACAACAGTGCAAAATCAACAGCAGTTGCTTTTTGCATTTCGGTAGCTTTTTTAAAATCTTTTTTTAATCCACCTCCATACCATAAGTAACTATCTACATTTTGCCCTAACAATGTTACTTCCTTATAACCGTTAGTTACTAGTTTTTTTATTTCTTTTAAAATAGATTGTGGTTCCCTGCTGCGTTCTCTACCTCGTGTAAAAGGTACGACACAAAAGGTACACATGTTGTCGCAACCACGTGTAATGGATACAAAAGCAGTTACTCCGTTGGTATGTAAACGCACTGGAGCAATATCAGCATAGGTTTCTTCTTTGGATAAGATAACGTTTACGGCATCTCTACCTTCATTAATTTCGGCTAATAAATTAGGAAAATCTTTGTAAGCATCTGGGCCAACTACTAAATCTACTATTTTTTCTTCTTCTAAAAATTTTTCTTTTAAGCGTTCTGCCATACAGCCTAAAACACCCACTTTCATTTTCGGATTATATTTGCGTTTTACTGCTTGGTATTGTTGTAAACGTTTACGTACGGTTTGCTCTGCTTTGTCTCTGATAGAACAGGTGTTTACCAATACTAAATCGGCTTCTTTCATGTTCTGAGTGGTATTATACCCTTGTTCAGCTAAAATAGAAGCGACTATTTCACTGTCCGAAAAATTCATCTGACAACCATAACTTTCTATAAATAGTTTTCGTGTATTTTCTTTTTTCTTATGTGTAATTAGTGCTTTACCTTGTTTGCTTTCTTCTATTATCTTCTCCATGTATATGTGAATGTATGCGATTTCAATAAGCAAAGATAGTATTTAAAAAGAGTTTTTGACAAAGTGTCAGCTAAAATTTGTGTATTTGAAATATTTTGGAAGATAAAAAAAACAAATTTATTATTACAAATAAGATGAAATACGTAAGTATTCAGCGATTCAAAAAATGCATATTTAAAAAACGGTATCAACCTTTCTTCAGTCATTTTTCTGTTTATAAAAAGTGGCAATAAAATAACAACTATAAATTTTAAGTTTTATAAAAATATTTCTAGTACTATTATTTCTATAAAAGGAAAAAAAAATAGTTATAACTAAAGTTTTTTCACATTACAAAAAAATAATATACTTTTGCAAAATCTAACGTAAAGAATAATGGCAAAGAATTTAGTAATAGTAGAGTCGCCTGCAAAGGCAAAAACAATTGAAAATTTTTTAGGAAAAGATTTTAAGGTAGCGTCCAGTTTTGGACATATAGCTGATCTTCCTTCTAAAGAATTAGGGATAGATGTTGATGGAGATTTTGATCCTAAATACGTAGTTTCTTCCGATAAAAAAGCAATTGTAAAAAATTTAAAAAAATTAGCTAAAAATGCAGAAATTGTATGGTTAGCAAGTGATGAGGATCGAGAAGGAGAAGCTATTGCTTGGCATTTGCAAGAAACTTTAAAGTTAGATAAAAGCAAAACAAAACGTATTGTTTTTAACTCCATTACCAAAACAGCAGTTACTACTGCAATTAAAAACCCTCGCGAAATTGATTATAATTTAGTAAATGCACAACAAGCCCGCAGGGTTTTAGATCGTATAGTAGGTTACGGATTATCACCTGTTTTATGGCGTAAAGTAAAAGCAGGTTTATCTGCAGGTAGAGTTCAATCAGTTTCTGTGCGTTTAATTGTAGAACGTGAACGTTCAATAGAATCCTTTAAAACAGAAGCGTCTTATAAAGTGATAGCTGAGTTTACGACATCCGAAGGAAAAAAATTTAAAGCCAAATTACCTAAGGACTTTAAAACTAAAAAAGAAGCACAAACATTTTTAGATACTAATAAAGGAGCGGACTTTAAAGTTGCTAGCTTAACACAAAAACCCGCTAAAAAATCGCCCGCAGCACCATTTACTACTTCGACACTACAACAAGAAGCGTCTCGTAAATTATATTTTTCGGTAAGCAAAACCATGCAGGTAGCACAACGTTTGTATGAGCAAGGACTAATTACTTATATGAGAACCGATAGTGTAAACTTGTCTAAAGAAGCATTGGAAGCTGCTGCTGCCGAAATAGAAAATTCGTATGGTAAAAATTACGTGCAAACACGTAGTTTTTCAAATAAAAATAAAGGTGCACAAGAAGCTCATGAGGCTGTCAGACCTACAGATATGAGTAAACATACTGTACATGTTGAACGTGATCAAGTTCGTTTATACGAATTAATTTGGAAACGTACATTGGCTTCACAAATGAGCGATGCTCAATTGGAACGAACTAACGTAAAAATTGAAGCATCTACACATAAAAATTTATTTACTGCAAACGGACAAATGATTAAATTTGATGGTTTCTTAAAAGTATATTTAGAGGGTAACGATAATGAGGAAGAAGAAAACGAAGACATGCTTCCTGTAATGAGTAAAGGAGACTTTGTAAACAACAATTATATTACTGCTACAGAACGTTTTTCAAGAGCTCCATACCGTTTTACAGAAGCGTCACTAGTAAAAAGATTAGAAGAATTAGGTATTGGACGACCATCTACATACGCTCCAACAATTTCGACCATTCAAAATAGAAAATATGTAGAAAAAGGGCAAGTAGAAGGTACAGAGCGTAAATACAACCAATTAATATTAGAAAACAATACGATAAAAGATAAAATACTTTCAGAAAAAGTAGGTGCCGATAAAGGAAAATTAATTCCGACTGACATCGGAATGATTGTTAACGATTTTTTAGTAGCCAATTTTGAAAACGTCCTCGACTATAACTTTACCGCAAATGTGGAAAAGCAATTCGATTTAATTGCCGCAGGGAAAGAAGATTGGAAAAAAATGATGAAAAACTTTTATAAAGAGTTTCATCCAAAAGTTTTAGATGTGCAAGAAAATGCCGAGCGTGGTAACGGAGAACGTGTTTTAGGGGTTCATCCAGAAACAGGAAGGCAAGTAAGTGTACGTTTAGGTCGTTTTGGAGCAATGGTGCAAGTAGGTGTTGTTGATGATGAAGAAAAACCATTATTCGCCAGCTTAACTGCCAACCAAAGTTTAACAACCATTACTTTTGAAGAAGCTATGGACTTATTTAAACTTCCGAAAGACTTAGGAACTTATGAAGACGATGAAGTTATTGTAAGTAACGGGCGTTTTGGTCCTTATGTAAAGTGGGGAACTAAATATATTTCTTTAGAAAAAGGAGAAAATGCAATGGACGTTGATTTAAATAGAGCCATTGTATTAATTGAAGTCAAAAAGAAAGCCGATGCGCCAATACATCATTATGAAAATTTAGAAGTAACCAAAGGTGTAGGACGTTTTGGGCCTTTTATTAAATGGAACGGAATGTTTATTAACGTAAACAGAAAGTACAATTACGATACGTTATCTGCAACAGATATTGAAGAGCTAATTGAAGCTAAAAAACAAAAAGAAATAGATAAACTTATTATAAATTGGGAAGAAGAAGGAATTCGTATTGAAAAAGCACGTTGGGGACGACACAACATCATAAAAGGAAAACAAAAATTAGAATTAGCGAAAACTGTAGATGTAAATAAAATCACGTTAGAAAAAGCAATTAAATTATTAGAAGACGCAAAACCTAAACGTAAAACAACAAAGAAAAAAACGAACCCAAAAAAGAAAACAACAAAAAAGAAGTAATCACTTTTTTGTATTACAACTAACGTTACACACAAATGATCGACTTTTTAACCCCAGTTTCTAACAACGTGCTTGCGCATGCAAAAATGCAAGAAAAACAATCGTTAGGCTCACAAATTCAGTTTCATACTGAAAATGAATTTCCTGAAATAAAAAAAGGAACTTTAGTATTGTTTGGAGTTTTAGAAAACAGAAATGATATAAACTATAGTAACGAAAAACTATCTTTTGATGCCATTAGAAAATCATTTTATGAGCTTTTTTCAGGAAACTGGACACAACAAATTGTAGATATTGGAAATGTCCAAACAGGAGAAAACGTATCGGACACCTATTTTGCAACTAAAGAAATAGTTCAAAATATTATTAAAATTGGAGGTGTGCCTCTAATTTTAGGGGGAAGCAATGATTTGACGTATGCAATTTACAGAGCGTACGACAATTTAGATCAAATGGTAAATCTAGTAAGTGTAGACTCAAAATTTGATTTAAAAGACACATCCGAAGGTATAAAAAACAACAACTACCTAAACAGTATCATTATTAATGAACCCAATAATTTAAGCAATTTTACTAACATTGGATTTCAAACCTATTATAACTCACAAGAAGAAATAGATCTAATGGAGCGTTTGTATTTTGAAGCGTACCGTTTAGGAGAAACCACAAATAATATTAATATTGTAGAACCCATAACTCGAAACGCAGATCTTGTTAGTTTTGACGTTACCGCAATACAAGCAAACGCATTATCTAATAAAAATAGCTATAATTCACCTAATGGGTTTAATGAAAAAGAAGCATGTGCAATAGCTCGTTACAGTGGGCTAAGTAATCAAGTAAGTACATTTGCATTATTAGAACTCAATAACAACCTATCAAGTTCTGGTAACATGTTAATAGCACAAATACTATGGTATTTTATAGAAGGAACACATTGTAAAATTGAAGAAGCATCGTTTAATAACACCGAAAAATTTATTAAGTACAATATGTTATTGGCCGATTTTGATTTAATATTTTATAAAAGTAATAAAAGCAATCGATGGTGGGTAGAAATACCCAATAGTGATAAGTCTAAGAATGATACGTTATTACCATGTACAAAAGAAGATTATGACGCAGCTTGTAATCAAAAAATATCAGAACGTATATTTAAAGCAATCAGAAAAAATTTAATTTAACACTTTTTTAAGAAAAACATCGATAAAAAGCACGATTTTTCGGTTAAAATGATGAATTTTAATATAAAAATTATAATATTTTTTATAAAAAAAGTTGGTTTTTATAAAATATATAGATATGTTTACGCCCTTGAATAGAAAATACAAATATTAATGAAGCATTTTATGAAGAAGTTAGTAGTACTCGTAATTATTTTTACAACACTATATAGTTGCAATAAAAGTAGCCAAGGAGAGTTGGTAGGGGTTAAAGGGAAAAAATGGAATCCTGAACAACCGTACGGAACTACACTAGTGCCTGGGGGAGCATTTATTATGGGTAAATCTGACGAAGATAGACCTGCAGTACAAGATGCGCCAACAAAAACAGTTACTGTTCGTTCATTTTATATGGATGAAACCGAAATAACAAATAGTGAATACCGCCAATATGTAAATTGGGTGCGAGATTCTATTATTCGTACAAAATTAGCGATATTAGCAGAGGATACTGGAGAGTCTGAAAATGCAGGGAGTAATGCGACAGGTATTGCATTGTACGCTTTTAAAGATGCTGATACTACAGACTTAAGTGTTAATGAAAAGTATATGTATGAAAATTACTACAGTATGATGGATAATTTTGAAGGCAGAAAATTAAATCATGATGTCGATTTAATTTTTGACACAAACGAATATCCAGACGAATATTACGCTGAGGTTATGGATACGATGCATTTGCCAATAGAAGAGGCATTTAATGGTAACCGACCTTGGGATGTAAAAAAATTTGTATATAGTTACAAATGGATTGATATTGAAGAGGTAGCAAAAGCACATAACAAAGGAAAAGGGAGAAAGAATTTTATAAAAAAAGATTCTGTAGAGGTTTATCCAGATACTACTGTTTGGATTAGAGATTTTTCATTCTCATACAATGAGCCAATGCATAATGACTATTTTTGGCATGATGCCTATGGAGATTACCCTGTAGTAGGTGTTTCATGGGGGCAAGCAAGAGCATTTTGCGATTGGAGAACTTTATATAGAAACTCCTTTGTTAAAAAAGGACAGTCACACGTTAAC
>CAZWNY010000007.1:49928-50206 GCA_964635575.1 uncultured Kordia sp.
TCCTTTAGACTTCCCGGTGAAGCAGAATGGGAATATGCAGCTCGTGGTGGATTGTCTGGAGCAACATATCCATGGGGCGGACCTTATACCAAAAATGATAGAGGGTGCTTTTTAGCTAATTTTAAGCCTTTAAGAGGAGATTATGCTGCGGATAATGCACTATATACAGTAGAAGCAGATGCTTATGAAGCAAATGATTATAATTTATACAATATGGCAGGTAATGTTTCAGAATTGACAGTTTCATCTTATGAACCAAACGCATATGAGTATATGTC
>CAZWNY010000008.1:0-4214 GCA_964635575.1 uncultured Kordia sp.
AATATCTGTTGCCATTGGAATTCCCCAACCTTTTACAGTTTCAGGATTTTGATTTAATACTAAGTATAATCCGACAGGAACTAAAACACCACCTAATGCGGCAATAAAAGGAAATGCTGCTTTTTTAATGGTATTAATTTCGCCAATTAGTAACTCTCTTTTTAGTTCAAGACCAATCAAAAAGAAAAATATAGCCATTAATCCATCATTAATCCAAAGAATAAGTGGCTTATTTAATTCAAAGTCTTGAAAAGAAATCCCTATTTTATATTGCAATAAACTTTCATAATATGCTCCATAGGAAGAATTTGCCCAAATTAGAGCAGTTAGTGTTGTTCCAAAAAGTAACATTCCTGCTAAACTTCCCGCTTTTACAAATTTTTGAAATGGTGATAAGAATATTTTTTTAATCATTTATTGTTGAATTTTAGGGTTTGATTTTTTAAATTAAATATAACGATTTGTGTAAGGATCGTAAGGGATTTTGAAACATTTATTTTTTAGTTTATTGCCTACTTTGTTACATGCCTAGTTTTGATGTAGTTGTCTGTTTGCCAATGATTTATATGCATTTTTGCAAGTATTTTTTTGTTATTTTTAATTAAAAATGGGTCTGCTAGGACACCATTCATAATGATAATTTAAATATTCAATAATATCATAAGCATCTATATTATCGAATGAATAATCGAATTCTTTGTTTTGTAAAGTTTCAATATTTTCGATAGAAAAAGAACTAGGTAAATTAGCTATATAAGAAGACATATCCATTTCTTTAGATACTTCTCTCATCTTTATTTAATCTGACTTTACTTGTTCCTTACTGTTAAGCAAGTGTCTCCTTAGTGCTATTTTTGCTTTTTCTATTGCTTTCATCACTTTGTTTTATACTACAAACTTTTAAAAAGATTTTTTATTATACACTATATCTTTTTTATTTTCATAAGGTATTATAATTCTAGGATTAAGAATTGTGTAACTTAACAATTAAAAGCAATTTTAATGCCAGAAGTTTCATTGCTTTCATCAAATTTACAATCGTTTAGCACTTTATCTTTTATTAATTTTTTTACAAGTATTTTTTTACTAAAAATGAAGGGTTTTAATGTGAATGATTTTTTTTTGTTCCACAAATATTATTTTTAAAAATAAACCATCATTATATTTTATTACAGTTTTAATAAATTTTAAGGATACCGTTTGATTTTCATTTGAAATAATTACATTATTTGGGTCTGAACTATACTGTTTTTAAATTGTTAGTTTTTATTTATCGAAATTCTAATTTCCAGTTTTTCATTGTTTACAACCGAAATATATTACCTTATAAACATATTTCTTTTAATACATCTTCAATATTTTCAGTAGGTAATTGGCACACATTATTTGTGCAAAGATACATGTAGGTTTTATAAGGTATAGCTCTACCTTTTAATAAAGGTAAGTTTTTAGTAATATTGTTGTTTTCTTTTTGGGTATTAATTCCTGAAAACAATACATTTGGTAGGTAATTTTTATGCAGTGTATTTATTATTTGTAAAGCATCATTTCCGGTTACTACTATTTCTTTATAAGGTTCGGATATATTTAAATAAAGAATTAACCAATTAGAAAACGCGCTTCCGTAGTTATTTATTTCAGGAAGCACATTGTGTAGCATTTTTTTAGCGGTTTTAGTGTAGTTTTTATTATTGAAATGAATACCTAATTGAAATAAGTTTTTCGCCATAATAGAGTTTGATGCTGCAATTACATTGTCTCGGTACTCAATACTACGCATTATTAATTTTGCATTTTTATTGGAGGTAAAATAAAACATACTGTTTTGGTCGTTATAAAAATTATCAAAACAATAATTGGTTAAATCTCTTGCTTTAAATAACCATTTACTATCTAAGGTGTTTTCATATAGTTTAATAAAAGCCTCTATTACGGTTGCATAATCTTCTAAATAACCATTAATATTGCTTTTTCCGTTTTTAAAATTATGATACAATCCGCCATCTGGTTTAAGTTGGTTTTTAATAATAAAGTTTGCGTTTTTTAATGCAATAGTTAAATAATGTTTGTTTTGCAATGCTTCATAAGCATCTAAATATCCTATTAACATTAAAGCATTCCATGACGTTAAGGTTTTATCGTCTAAGGCAGGTTTTTTACGTTTGTTTCTAACAATTTGTAATGTTTTTACGTTTTTTTGAAGCGTTTCTTGTAGGGTTTTTACTGAAATTTTATGTTTTTCAGCAATCGTTTCATCGGTTTTTTTGCGAATAAGCACATAATTATGATGTTCCCACCATCCGAAGTCATTTATATTGTAATAGTCAGCAAAAAGGGAATAATCTTCTTTTAAAAGTTCTTTTAATTCGGTTATTGTCCATACATAAAAAGCGCCTTCTTCTTTTATACCTTTTTTATTAACGCTATCGGCATCTAAGGAGGAATAAAAATATCCGTTTGCATGGTATAGCTCATCTTCTACAAATTGTAAAGTTTTAATTAGTGTATTTTTGTAGAGTTCGTTTTTAGTTAATTTATATGCTTGTGCGTATAAGCTAACGAGTTGTCCGTTGTCATATAGCATTTTTTCAAAATGTGGTATGTGCCATTTTATATCGGTGGAATATCGAGAAAACCCACCACCAATAGGATCAAAAATACCTCCGTACGCCATTTTTGTAAGAGTTGTGTTTACAAAGGTTAATAGTTTTTTATCTTTTTGTAAATGCGCATATTTAAGAAGAAATAAATAATTATTAGGCATCATAAATTTAGGAGGGCTTTTTAAACCTCCAAAACGGGTGTCAAAAGATTTTTCCCATTGTGTAATTATGGGTTGTAATTTAGAGGTTTTAAATTCCGAATCGTTTAAGTTTACTTGAATGTTTTCTGCAGAATTTATGCCTTGCACTATATTGTTTGCGTATGCTATAAATTTTTCAGGGTTGTTTTTGTATTGTTTATTAAGTTGTTGAAGTGCGTTTTTCCAATCTTTTTTAGAAAAATAAGTACCGCCCCAAACAGGTCGTCCGTCAGGTAATGCAACTGCATTTAATGGCCATCCGCCTCTGCCAGTTATTAATTGTATGGCGTTCATATATACTTGGTCAATATCTGGTCGTTCTTCTCTGTCTACTTTTATACAAATAAAGTTGTCGTTCATTATTTTGGCAACTTCTTGGTCTTCAAAGCTTTCTTCTTCCATTACATGACACCAATGACAAGCAGAATATCCTACGCTAATTATGATCAGTTTGTTTGTTTTTTTAGCTTCCAGTAAAGCCTCTTCACTCCAAGCTCTCCAGTTTACGGGGTTGTGTGCGTGTTGTAGTAAATACGGACTAGTTTCGTTTATTAATGCGTTGGTGTTTTTTTTTGAAGTTTTCATAGGTATTTTATTCGGACCTTTACAGTTGCTTAATATTGTGAGGAATAATATAATAGCTAGGTTTTTCATGTGTTTAAAAATTGCAATAAAAAAACACTCATTAATTAGCGTTTAAAGAGTGTTTTTTTAAAGAGTGTAAAAAATTAATTTATTTCAAATGTAATTTTTAAGTTTACTCTAAAATCGGTTACTTCACCGTTTGTTACGCTAGCACTTTGGTCTTGTACATATACCGAACGTATGTTTTTTACAGATTTTGATGCGTGTTTTACTGCTTTTTTAGTAGCGTCTTCCCAACTTTTAGATGAGTTTGATAATACTTCTATTACTTTTAATACTGCCATTTTAATTGATTTTAAGGTTATTAATAATACTTAATTAGGTTGTGAAATTACAAAAAAAATTATCCATTTACAGCAATAACATCACCTATTTTCCCTGGAATCATATCTTTCAGCATTGCTTCAATTCCGTTTTTTAAGGTTACGGTAGAAGATGGGCAACCACTACAAGCGCCTTGTAAAATTACGTTTACCTCTTTGTTGTCCTTATTGTATGATTGAAACATAATATTACCGCCATCACTTGCGACAGCTGGTTTTATGTATTCTTCTAAAATTTCAATTATTTTAATAGAAACATCATCTAAAGAGGCGATGTCTATTGTTTTTTCAGGTTCTACCGTTTTTTGAGTTGTGTTTGCAATTATTGATGTGTCAATAATAGCGTTGCCTTCGGTAATAAAACTTCTGATTTCCTCACGTAGTTCCATTACAATTTCATTCCAATCGGCAATATCATATTTAGTAATAGAAATATAATTTTT
>CAZWNY010000008.1:4224-7997 GCA_964635575.1 uncultured Kordia sp.
CATAAATATTTCTTTTACAAACGGAAAATGAAAAAGTTTAGCAGCTAAAGGAGATGCTTTTGCATCATCAATGTTTTTAAATTCAAAAATTGAAGGTACAATCTTTTTATTAGCGATAAATTTCATAACGCCTGGGTTTGGGGTGCTTTCTGCATATACGGTTACAGGAACTTTTTTAATTTTTGTGTCGTTTGTTACAACAGGTTTTCCGGTGTTTAAGTATTCTTGTATCTGTGTTGCAAGTTCATTTTCAATATCAGTCCATTCTATAATATTATATTTTTCAATAGCGATGAAATTGCCTGAAATATATATTTTTTTTACAAAAGGAAGATAGAAAAGTTGTTTTGCTAGCTCCGAATTTTTGGTGTCGTCAATAGAATCAAATTGAAAATTTTGATGTTCGGTTAAAAAATGATTGCTCTCAAATTTAACAATATTTGGAGATGAGGTTTTTAGAATAGCTATAGTGTGTGATTTCATAATATGAATTTTTATGCAAAAATAACGAAATAGAATTCAATTTTTTTATAAATGATACAATTACTTAAAAAAAAGAACGTTACTTATTATATGTGCTATTTTTTCGATAATATTTAAAAATATATAGTGATACTTTTATAAAAATAATTATATTTGAAAATTATTGATTAAAAAATCAATGGTGTTTAAAATAGATATTAGTATTTTAGAGATACAAGTAAAAACTATAAGATAATGGCGAAAATTTTTTATATTCTTCTTGGGTTGTTAACGTTCTTAGGAGCAAACGCACAAGAAACTCTCCCGATTTACTCAGATTATTTAACCGATAATTTATACTTGGTTCACCCATCAATGGCAGGTGCATCTAATAGTACAAAATTTCGTTTAACAGCTCGGCAACAATGGTTTGGGCAAGATAATGCACCCGCATTAAACACCATAAGTTTAAATGGAAAATTTGATGAAAATGAACCTTCAGCAGGTGGAATTATTTTATTTAATGACAGTAATGGTTTTCATACACAAAACGGTGCATACTTAACCTATGCGCACCATTTAATGTTAGGAAGAAATTCAATTGACTTGAATATGATTTCTTTTGGCTTAAGTGCTGTGGTAATACAAAGTAGTTTAGATCAAAGTGAATTTGTAGACTTAACAGGTGCAGATCCTGCGCTATTTAATACAAGTTCTACCTATTTTAATGTTGATTTAGGAGCTTCATACCATTTATTAGACTTTTACGCACATTTTACGATTAAAAATTTATTAGGTAGCGGTAGAGATTTATATACAGGTGTTGAAAGCTCAGACTTAACAAGGTATGTGTATTCTATGGGATATGTATTTGCTCAATTAAATAGCGATTGGTTAATTGAACCTTCTATGATGTTTCATTATGTAAATGCAACACAAGAAAGTCAAATAGATTTGAATGCTAAAGTGTATAAAAAAATGGACTTTGGTAGGGTTTGGGGTGGCTTGTCTTACCGTAGAAGTTTAGACGGTGCAGAGTATGCTACAGGTAGCGGATCGGCAGCAGGACAAAAACTACAATATATAACCCCTTTTATTGGTGTAAATTATAATAAGTATATGTTTGGTTATACATATACACAACAAACAGGACAGCTAACATTCGTTGATGGTGGATATCATCAATTAACTTTAGGAATGAATTTATTTACGACTCCTGAAAAATACGATTGTAATTGCCCTAATGTTAATTAAGAAAACTTTAAAAAACCAAAATAAAAATACACACTAAAAAATTTAACGATGAAATTATAGTCGGAATTAAAACGAATAAATTATAATTTACGTAGCTTGTTTTTTAAGTACTTTAAATTAATGTGTTTTTATAAGTTAACCTATATTATCAATTTCTTCTTGTACATTTTCCCAACTACTCATTAAGTTTTCTAAGTTATCTTTTTTAGCTTGGTAACGGTCAAAAAAATTATCTTGCGCTATAGTTTCTTCGTAATTAATTTCGAGTTGCACATCAATAGCTTTAATTTCTCGCTCTAGTTTATTAATATCAGATTCAGTTTTACTGAGTTTATTGTTTAATGCTTTTAATTGACGTTGCTCGTCATAGGATTGTTTTTTTTCTTCTTTTTTAGGTTGTACTTTTTTAAGGATAGTCTTTTTTTCAACTTCTCTTAAATTGGCTACTTTGCGTTGCTCTAAATAATAATCAATATCACCTAAATATTCTCTTATTTTATGATCTTTAAATTCGTAAACAGTTTTAGATAATCCTTGTAAAAAATCTCTATCATGCGAAACTAAAATCAACGTGCCTTCAAATTTTTGTAACGCTTCTTTTAATACATTTTTAGATTTCATGTCTAAATGATTGGTAGGCTCATCCATAATTAACACATTTAGAGGTTGCAAAAGCATTTTTGCGAGTGCTAAACGATTCCTTTCGCCTCCTGATAATACTTTTACTTTTTTATCCACTTCTTCACCTCTAAATAAAAAAGAACCTAAAATATCACGTACTTTACTACGTGTTTTTTCATTAGCAGCATCAATCATGGTATTTTCTACGGTTTTATTGCCGTCTAAATATTCTGCTTGGTTTTGTGCAAAATATCCAATTTGCACATTATGACCAAGTTTTAATTTTCCTGTAAAAGAAATATCGCCAACCATCATTTTTGCTAATGTAGATTTTCCTTGTCCGTTTTGCCCTACAAATGCAATTTTACTACCTCTTTCTATAAGTAAATCTACATTTTTTAACACCAATTTATCATCATAACTTTTGCTTAAATTTTCAGCTTCTATTACAATTTTACCAGGCTGTATGGATACAGGGAATTTCAAAGTCATTACGCTATTGTCCTCTTGATCTACTTCAATACGTTCAATTTTGTTCACTTTTTTAATTAGTGATTGCGCCATAGATGCTTTATTTGCCTTTGCTCTAAATTTTTCAATTAGTTTTTCGGTTTGTTCAATTTGTTTTGCTTGATTTTTTTGAGCAGCTAATTGTTGTGTACGTATTTCTTCTCTTAAAACTAAGTATTGAGAATATGGTTTGTTATAATCGTAAATTCTTCCTAAAGATATTTCGATGGTACGATTGGTTACATTGTCTAAAAACATTTTATCATGCGATACTATAACTACTGCACCGGGATAATTTTTCAAAAAACTTTCTAACCAAATAATAGACTCAATATCTAAATGGTTGGTAGGCTCATCTAAAAGTAAAACTTCGTTTTTTTGTAATAATAATTTTGCCAATTCAATACGCATACGCCAACCTCCTGAAAAAGTTTCGGTAAGTTTATTAAAATCGTCACGTAAAAACCCTAAGCCTTGTAAAATACGTTCAGTTTCTCCTTGGTAATTGTAGCCTCCATGTATTTCATACTGATGTTGTAATTCGGTAACGTCTTCAATTATTTTTCCATATTGATCACTTTCATAATCGGTTCGTGTGGTTAACTCGTGGTTGAGTTCTTCCATTTGAAATTCAATTTTTTTGATGAGTTCAAATGCTTGATAGGATTCTTCTAAAACAGTGCGTCCTTGTATAAAATCAATATCTTGACGTAAAAAACCAATGCGCACATCTTTGTCTAATGCTATTTGTCCTGTATCATATTCCTGATCTCCAGATATAATTTTTAGTAAAGTAGATTTTCCTGCTCCATTTTTACCAATTAATCCTGCTCTATTACCAGCTCCTAGCCGAAAAGTAATTTCCTTAAATAAATCTTCTCCTTGAAAAGAAACCGATAAGTTATGAATGTTAAGCATGTTTGTTG
>CAZWNY010000008.1:8097-49474 GCA_964635575.1 uncultured Kordia sp.
CCTAAACCATTTAAAATATACATATTTTTGAAGATAGGATGTCGCCCTAACAAAGGTCTTCTGTCTTTTACGGTAGGTCTGATTCCTGCTAGTTGAGATATAACTTGATATGGAGCAGTCATAAATTTATCTAATTTTTTACAAAGTTCTTCTTTTCCGTGTTGAGTAGCTTCCCAAGTTTCATCTGTCCAATTGTAAGTTGCTCCTACCAAATATTGATTTTTAATTGCTGTAGGCACTATAAACACCCCAGATTTTATGATGCAATTACTATTTAATTTTTCTGATTTTATTGTAATCGTTTCTCCTTTTGAAGGTTTTAATGGCAAGTTGTTAAAATACGGGTTGTTAAGCATTCCAAAACCTTCGCAAAAAACAATGTGTTTTGCGGTATAGTTTTTATAAACTATGTGAGTGTTATTGTGTGTTGTTTTTTGATGTATAAAATCTTCTTCTATAAACTGTTGTGTAGTTTTTAATTTTTTTAAATAAGCTTCTATTAATTCTTTTACTTTCAAACGCCCAGATTGCTGTACCGATCCAAATTTAAAATTTGCAGTAATATTTTTATTTTTATTTTCTATTAATATGGTTGATAAAAAAGGAGAAAGATTCGGTTTGTCTGAAGCAATATGCCAATTGTTTTGTTCTTCTATGTTATTTAAAATGCGATGTAATGGCATCGGAACTAAAAAGGATTGTTGTAAGTAACGCTCTAACTCTTGATAAAAAGGAATTGCAGTTTTTAAATGGTTATTCGACTCCCAAGCTAATGTAAAACGTTTTAAAATAACAGGATTGTACATGCCACCTGCAACTATAGACGATGATTTTTTGAGTGAAGAAATAACAATAAAACTTCTATTGTTTTTGCGTAATTGTTCAGCAAAAGACAAACCTGCTAACCCAAAACCTACAATAATATAATCAACTTGTGTTTTCATATTACAAATATTACAAATAAATTATTTTAAAACGAAAATTATTTTTCTAAAATTAAAAACTTATTAAAATCATTGTCATTATAAAAAAATAAAAAACCGCTTCGCAACTATTTGACTATATTATAATGATATAACGTTAGTTTAAAATTTAATCGGAAAACAATGATTTTAATACTCTTTTTTTTAAATAACGGATAAACTCAATATAAAATATTATTTTTGTTGTTTAAAATATATATATCTTGAGAAAATTAAAAAGTAAAGAATTAAAACGAAAATCGGTAACAGAATTTAAATCCGCAAAAAAAACACCGTTAATTATTATATTAGACAACATTAGAAGTAGTAATAATGTAGGCTCTGTATTTCGTACAAGTGATGCTTTTTTAATAAAAAAAATATATTTGTGTGGCATTACGGCAACTCCTCCAAACAAAGACATACAACGTACCGCATTAGGAGCAACAGAAACTGTTGAGTGGGAGCATGTAGCAAACACAATAGTACTTGTAAAAAAACTAAAAACTGAAGGCGTAACTATAGCAAGTATTGAACAGGCGAAAAACACAACATTATTAAATGAATTTATACCTAAAAAAAATACAACACTAGCAATCATATTGGGAAATGAGGTAAAAGGCGTGCAACAAGAAGTGGTAAATATATCTGACATTTGTATTGAAATCCCTCAATTTGGCACAAAACATTCCTTAAACATATCCGTTACTTGCGGTATGGTAATTTGGGATTTGTTTCATAAACTTTAGGGTTTAAAAAGCTAAAGAGTTTAATTAATCGTATAAAATCACAAAATTTGAGTAGCAATAAAATACGAGACTTTTGTAAACACTATTTATGTAGTAATATTTCTTTTATTAATTTATTTGTCAATTTATTTTGTTTTTGTTATTTTTTGGCATTATCTTTGCCATAATTAATATGAATTTAAAAATTAAATACAATGAATAAAGGAACAGTAAAATTCTTCAACGAAACTAAAGGTTTCGGATTTATAACCGAAGAAGGTTCAGAAAAAGAACATTTTGTACACATCTCAGGAACTATCGATGAAATTCGTGAAGGCGACACCGTAGAGTTTGAGTTAGAAGAAGGCAAAAAAGGATTAAATGCAGTAAACGTAAGAGTTATTGAATAACCACTACATACTTTAATGAACAAAACCCGTCTAATTTAGGCGGGTTTTTTTTATGTTTAAATATAAAGGAAAAAAGAAATTATTTTGAGTGCTGTTTTATTATGGAATTATAATCCAAATAGCTCTAAAAATTGCTGAGGTTTTATTAAAATCAGGCTAAAAACACCTAAAACAATAATCAGTTTTAAAGCATTATGTAGTATAATGTAATCCTTTTTAGTAGACGATTTCCATAGTTTTACAACATATAGTATTAAAGTGAAAATTAAGAAATAAAAGAAATAATACATTTTCCCTAAATTAAAATTAAAAAGCAAAACAAGTGCAGATATAATAGTTAAAACGCTAAAAAAAGTATTGATTTTTTTTGCATAATTTACACCGTAAACAACAGGGATCGTTCTGTAGTTTAATGCCAAATCTCCTTTTAAATTTTCCAAATCTTTAGTGATTTCTCGCATTGATATAATTAAAATTAAGAAAACACCATGAAATAATATTTCCAATTTAAAAATAGTATAGTAAATTAGAACCACAAAAAACGGAATAATTGCCAGCATAGATGCGGTAATATTACCAATAAATGGGTGCTTTTTTAGTTTGTGTGAGTAAAACCAAATAAAAAATATATAAGTTGAAAAAAATAAGGTTGCTTTAAATGAAACGTAACTTGTTAAAGCAACAGTACACATATTTAAAGCAAAATAAACAGATAGCTTCGTATTTTGGCTTACCAATTTATCGAGCATTGTTTTTTTTGGTCGATTAATTAAATCCTTTTCTGAATCATAAAAATTATTGATAATATAACCTGCTGCAATTGCTAATGATGATGCAAAAACGAGGACAAATAGTTTAGAATCTAAAATAATTTCTTTTACAGGTAATTGTGGGGCTAAAATATAAATAGCACTTAAATATTGTGCGGTTACAATTATAAAAATATTATATCCACGTACTACTGAAAACAAACTGAATAGTTTTTTTAATAACAATTTGTTTGTACGTGATTGCATTTTTTAAATAGTCAGGTTGTTTGTTTATTGATGATAATTTTAACGTTATTGGCACCCAATTAAAAGTTATAAACCACTTCTAATTTATAGTCGGATAATGATTTTTTAGCTTTTTCTAAGTCTTCCGTAAAACCTAAAATATAACCGCCACCACCAGATCCGCAAAGTTTTAAGTAGTAATCATTGGTTTCTAATCCTTTTTTCCAAAGCGCATGAAACTGTTCAGGAATCATAGGTTTAAAATTACTTAAAACCACTTTAGATAGCTGTTTTACATTGCCTAATAATGAGCTGATGTTGCCTTTTAAAAAATCGTCAACACAAGCATCTGTGTGTTTTGTAAATTGTTCTTTTAACATATTTCGAAAACCTTCTTGCTTCATCTTTTCCATAAAAATATGTACCATTGGAGCGGTTTTTCCTTCAATTCCAGAATCTAATAAAAATACCGCGCCTTTTCCGTTTTTTTCTTGAGAAGGAATACCTGTTGGCTCAATATTATTTTGTGAATTAATTAAAATAGGCAAACTTAAATAGCTGTTTAACGGATCTAAACCAGAGCTTTTTCCGTGAAAAAAAGATTCCATTTGCCCAAAAATAGCTTTTAATTTTAATAATTTTTTACGGGTTAAGTTTTCTAAAACTGTAATTTTGTTTTTTGCGTATTTATCGTAAATAGATGCCACTAAAGCACCTGAGCTTCCTACGCCATAACCTTGTGGTATTGAGGAATCAAAATACATTCCGTTTTTAATATCTTGTTGTAAAGCCGTAATGTCAAAAATAGCTAATGCTTCATTTTTGCATTGTAGTTGTTGTAAATAAGCGGCTAATTTTGCTAAATTTTTATTTGATTTTTTTGCAATATCAGATGAGTTTTTATCTACTTTTAAAGCGCCATTATAAAAGTTATAAGGAATAGATAACCCTTTCGAATCTTTAATAATTCCGTATTCACCAAATAATAGTATTTTAGAATAAAAAAGAGGTCCTTTCATAGTTGTACGGATTAATAAATTAGTTTATTTTTTTTGCTCCAAAACCAATAACATCACAAATATAGTGTTCATTTTGGCAATAACCAACTAACTTGCTGTTAATGAATGCTAAAACCTGTTCTTTTTCATTTTCAGGATACAAAACATGTACATTTGCGCCTGCATCTAAAGTAAAACAGAGGTGTAATTTGGTTTGTTTTCTAAACTTCCAAATTTCATTTATAATATTTAAAGTGTTGGGTTTCATTAAAATAAAATAAGGTAAGCTTGTCATCATCATTGCATGTAATGTAAGGGCTTCACTTTCTACAACTTCAATAAAACGATTTAAGTCACCATTTTTAAAAACCGAAATTAGCGTATATAAGTTGTCTTGCGCTTGTTGAAAACGGTTTTTTGCATATGGATGGTTATGCATTAAATTATGCCCAATTGTGCTAGAAACTTGTTTTTCTCCTTTATCAACTAACAAAATAGTATCTTGATAATTTTTAAAATTAGAATGCACTTCTAATGGATATTTAGTGCCAAATAAATCGGATGTTTTTGGTATATTTTTATGCGTTCCCCAGCAAACTAAATCGCCTTCTAAACTTCGACAAGCGCTACCTGATCCTAAACGTGCTAAAAAGGATGCTTTTTGGATAAAATATTTTTTAGAAATTGTTTCCGAAAATTCTTTTTCCATGCTCATAATACATAATGCCAATGCACTCATTCCAGATGCTGAAGATGCTATTCCTGAACTGTGTGGAAACGAATTACTGGTTTCTATTTTATATTCGTACTCGTTTATAAATGGAACATATTGTTCAATACGTTTAAAAAATGCTTGAATTTTTGGTTTAAAATCAGTTTGTTTTTTATGATCTAAATAAATTTCAAATTGAAATTTATTTGTTGGTTTTGTTAGTTTTTTATAATGTAATGTAGTTGTGGTTTTACAATTACTAAGTGTAAAACTAATGCTTGGGTTAGCAGGAATTTGATTTTTCTTTTTCCCCCAATATTTTATTAATGCAATATTACTTGGCGATTCCCAAGTTACACTTCCACTTGTTTGTGCTTTTTTTGTATTTATATATGTAAAGGCTTGTATTGGCATTGTTTTTTTTTGTAAAGATATGGTTTTTCAACATCCTTTTAAATGTAATTATTCACTTATTGCTTTTGCTGCTAAATAGCCTGTTGTCCATGCGTTTTGAAAATTAAAACCTCCTGTTACGGCATCAACATTTATAACTTCTCCTGCAAAAAACAAATTAGCATGTAATTTGCTTTCCATTTTTTTAAAGTCAATTTCTTTTAATCTTACACCACCAGCGGTTACAAATTCCTCTTTAAAAGTACTTTTTCCGTCTATTTTAAAAATGGCCCCGGTTAATTGAGTTGTCAGCTCTTGAAGTTGGTTTTTATTTAGGTCTGCCCAACGTGTAGTTTCAGAAATGTTTGCAGCGCTTACTAATTTATACCATAAGCGTTTTGGTAAATGAAACTGATTGTACTTGTATACATTTTTTTTAGCTAATTCTTGTTTGAATTTATTTAATTGTTCCCTGCAATTTTCTGTTGTATATTCTATAAAATTAATTTTAATATCAAACTTATAATTGCATTGGGCTAATATTTTAGATCCCCAAGCAGATAGTTTTAAAATTGCGGGAGCGCTAAATCCCCAATGTGTGATTAATAAAGGTCCGTTAGACGATAACTTAGTGTTTATTATTTCAATATCTACATTTTTAGCGACAACTCCTGGTATGTCTTTTAAACGTTTGTCTGTACTATTAAAAGTAAATAAAGATGGTGTCGGAGTTATAATCGTATGATTAAGATGCTCTAAAATCTTCCATATTTTTTGACTATTTCCTGTAGCGATAACCAATTTTTTACTTGTAAAAGTATCTGATTTAGTTTTTATTTTCCAAATATTATTTTTTGAATAAAAATCAGAAACACTTTGGTTTTTTAAAACCGCTATATTGTGTTTTTGAGTTTCATTAATAAAGCAATCTAATATAGTTTGTGAGGTATTACTTTCAGGAAAAACTCTGCCATCTTCTTCTATTTTAAGTGTAATGTTACGTTGCTCAAACCACTCAAAAGTATCTCCACAGTTAAATTGATAAAAAGGGCCTAGTAATTCCTTTGCTCCACGTGGATAATATTGTGTAAGTTCTTTGGGGTCAAAACATGCATGGGTAACATTACAGCGTCCGCCTCCAGAAATTTTTACTTTTTGTAAAACGTTTTTACTGCGCTCTAAAATCGCAATTTTTAAGGTTGGATTTTGTGTTGCACAGTTTATTGCTGTAAAAAAACCACCTGCTCCACCGCCAATAATAACAACATCGTAATTTGTATTCATTTTACAAAGATAGTTTTTTTGATTTACGAATTGTAATATTTTTTTTGAAACAAAAAAAGCTACTCAAAAATAATTTTTGAGTAGCTTTTTTATAATTTAATAATGATTTAATTAAAGTCCATTTTAAGGCAAGCATCTGCATAAATGTAAGATAAAACTACTTTAACAGCTTCTTCTGGGGTGTTTGCTTTACCAATTTTTCGACCTCCGTCTAATACATCGTTATTTGATGTCCAAGCGTAGTCTTTGTCATTTCCTTTAACTACGCGTTTTCCGTCACGAGTTCCTACTCTAAAAGATTGGTATTCTCTATTATATTCAACACCTGCAGGGTAATATGTTTCGGCATTAAAAATGGTAGTTCCCTTATTAAATAAGTAGCATACGCAATTACCAACATCGCTTCCTTCGGCAACTCTTATGGTATTATTGTGTATGATTTTCCATTTACCTCTTACTAAAGAGACAACTAAGTTCATTAAAATAGTTCCTTTTTCAGCAACTTTATTTTCAATTTTTGTTTCAAAGTTTACTAGTGCGGACACGGTTCCTGCTCTTTCTTTTTGCGATTCATGTACAATTTCTTGAATAGTCATTTTAAAATCGTAATTTTTGTTTTTTACATTTTCACCTAATTGATTTGCGAATTGCTCAAAACTAATTGTCGATCTTTTTACGACTCCAGACAAACCTATATACGCAGTATTGTTTTTGTAACGATCGTCAAATAAAGATAAAACGTTGTTTACTTCTTTAGTTTTATTTAGGTCGTTAGATGCGCTTATGTATTTGTTTAATAGTTGAATTGCTTGTTTTTCTTGTGCAAAACTGCCAACAATAGACAATATAAATATTGCCAATACTAATTTTAAAAAATTTGGGTTCTTCATAAATGTAATTAATTTAGGTGTGAGTGTTTTTTTAACGTTCAGCTAATATATAAAAAAAATAGTTTATAAGGTATAAATATGTAAACACAGTTTACAAGGCAAGTTTTATGCCAATAAATTTAATAAAAATTAACATTATCGTATGATAAAAAATAAAAGAACACTTTACAACAATCTATTGATTATTAAATGTACCCAATGGAAAATCAGTAACTTTTGCGCATTCGTTTAAATTTTAATCGGATAATGATGTAAAAACGATAGGGTAGAAGGATTTGGGTGTTTTCCGGAAACTTTTATTAAGTTAATATTGTTGATTTAATAAAGAAGATGCTTCAGAAATTAATTTATTTCTTTTTCTTTCCAAAAAAACCACCTAAAACATCTTTTACTACATTTTTTGTTGCATCTTTTATAATGTCTTTAGGGTTTGTAGTTTGGGTAGAATCTTTAGATATATCATTTTTTTTATTTCCTAAAATATTACCTAAAGTGTCATCTATTACGTCATTTATTGCATTATTTGTTTGTTGTTGTAATTTGTTTTTCTGTATTTGTATTAACTGTTTTGTTAAATTGGTCATCGATTTTTTAAGGTCGGTGTTTATTTTTGGATTTAACATATTACCTGTAATGTTTACTAATATTGGGACTTTAACGTTTTTAATGTCGGCATCACTTAGTTTAGATAATAAGTTACCTGCTTGGTTTCCAAAATATTTTGCAGGCACATTAAAAGTTGCGGTATAATTTAAAACTTGGTCAAAACCATGTGTTCCTGCTACTTGTATGGAAATATCATCATATTGTATTTGAAATGGTTTTAGTGTTACTTTTCCATTTTTAAAACTTAGTGCTGCTTTTAAATCTTTTAAATCGAGTTTTGAAAAATCTATAAAGTTTAATTTTGTGTCTAATAAACTCAGTACTTTTGATTGTTTTGTGGTTACTTTTTTTGTTTCCACTTCTGCTAAAGCATTACCTGTTAAACTGTTTGTTTGTATAGAGAAATCGTTTGCAATTTCCCCTGATAGTAGCATTACAGTATTTAGTTTTCCTTTTAAAATTTTTGCTATTGGTGCTAAACTTTCTAATAGTTCCATTCCGTTTAGCGATTCTTCAATATCAAAGTTATTGATTCCTAAGTTTAAATTAAAGGTTGGTTTTTCATTTTTAGTAGATACATTTCCATTAATTTTCATGCTTCCTTCAAATAATTGTGAGGTCATGTTTTGTAAACTTACGGTTTCGTTTTTAATTAATAATTTTCCTTTTACATTTTCTAAGGTTAGGTTGTCATAAATTACTGTTTTTGCATCGGCAGTAATTTTCACGTCTAAAAAATCGGGTATTTTTAATGCTTCTCCTGTTTTAGATTGTTTTTTAGTATTTTCTGTTTCGGTGGTATTATCAACCATAAAATCGGAAATTTTAAATAATTTTGATTGTACGTTAAAGTTTCCTTTTAGTTTTTGTTCTGAAAATAAAAACCCAAATAAGTTATCGATTGTTCCTGTTGCGTTAATATCACTATCACCACTTTTTGCTTCAAAAGAGTTTAGTTTAATTTTTTTAGTAGTAAACGCTACGGTTGCTTTTTTAATATCAATCGGGTTCACAATGTTTTTAGATGCGTATTGGAAATCGGTTATGGTAAAATTCCCATCGTTTTTTATGGCTTCAAAATTATTGGTGTCTAAAGCGTGTTGCGAAAATGAGGTTTGTAGGTTTGCGGTTAAAATCCCTTTTAAATTAGTGTCTAACTCTATTGGATATGCTTTTGATAAGTTTCCTAAATTTAAAACGCCATCTAATTTTGCATTTACATATCTATTTTTACTAAATATTTTTGTTATTTTACCTGATGCTTTAAATACATCTTCATCTATTTGAAAACTTAGATTATCAATATTTACAAAGGTGTCATTTGTATTTCCTGTTGTATTTTGTAGGGTAGAAGCTAAGTTAATATGTGTTACGCTTTTGGGTAAATTAGGGTATTTAAACGATGCGTTTTTTGAGGTTATATTTACGTTAAATTTAGGTATTTTAGTTTCGGTTACTATTCCTTTTACAAAGCCGCTAATTGTAAAACTTCCGTTGGTTTTAATGCCGTTTAAGTGTTGTGATTGTTTTGGTATTAAGGCAATAAAGTTTTTAAAATCGGAGGTTGGTGTGTTAAATTTTAAGTCTATTTCTGTTTTTTTTTCATGTATTTGTACATAGCCGTTAAACTTTAATTTTAAATCGTTTATAGATAAATCGTTTTCTAAAAAACTATATTTATTTTGATTTTGATCTAATTTTAAATTAGCGTTTAGGTCTAATTTATGATTGTCTAAATAGGTGGTTTCTCCACTTTTATAAGTTATGTTAGTTGTTGTTTCGGTTTGTAATGTTGTAATTTCTTCGGCTAAATTACCGCTTCCGGTATGGTTAAATTTGTTTAATATTACTTGTGTTTTCGAAATTTCATCTATATAATTAATAGTAGCATTGGTTAATGCGTATTTTTGTATTGAAAAAGCAATATTAGTATCGGAATTTTCGGTTTTATTTACTTCGGAATTAGTTGATTTTGTGATGTTTGTATTAGTTTCTCCTTTTGTATTGGTAAGTACATTTATTAAGGAATTGTCAACTAAAAAGTTGGTTATTTTTATTTCAGATGCATCTTTTTTAAACAGACTGTTTACTGGCATTGATAATAAAAAGGTGTTGGCATAAAATAAAGTATCTCCTTTAAAAGGTTCAAAATTTACGATACTTAAATTTTCAATTTGTACACTTGCTTTTGGGAAACTACGAAACAAACTAATATTAATATCTGAAAAATTTATAGTTGCATTTACACGTTTGTTTGCTTCGGTTTTAATAATATCTGCAATTTTATCTTTTAAAAGATAAGGTACAGAAACTGCTGCGATTAGTACTAACAAAACTAATATGCTAATTATTTTAAGTGCTTTTTTCATCGATTTTTAATGTATTTTATGTTGCAAAAATACGATAATTTATAAGGTAAACTTGTTAAAATAGTGTGAAAATCGATTAAGGTGTATAAGAATGAGTGTTTTTTGGATGAATATTTTTGCCATTGTTACGGTTAATGGTGAAAATGTAACTGTTATTAAAACGAAAAATTTAATCCAACAGTAAACTGTCTTGGACGTAATGAAAATTGAGATTGAGAAATAAAATTGGCATTACTTTGTACGGTTGTGAAAAATTGTTCGTTAAAAATATTATTAAATGATGCTCGTAACGATAATTTTTTATGTGGTTTGTAATAAAATTCGGCATTAAAAAGGGTGTTTTTATTAACCGTATTACCAGATGAAAAGGTGGTAAAAACAGATTTCATTCCTAAATTGATTCTCGTTTTAGGTGAAGTATAAAAATCCAACTCAACAGTATGTTTAAGAAACGTATTTGAACCATTAAATCCATTAGATTTAGTTCTTCCAAGCTTTGCTATGCCTTGGTACGTAAGTCCGTACCAAGTATTATTATTAACATCTATCTCGATACCTGCCGAATGATTAGTTGAATTGGTTTTTTGAGGAACATTATTAAATATTTGATTTGCAGAAACTTGATTAAATGTGTAGTTCAAATCTGTTTTTAAAATATAAATATACGTATAATTAACTAATTCTCAATGAGTTAAATTTTAGAAATCCCCTATAGTATGTCATAATAACTATCGTTTTGAGCGCACACATTATAATGAGGTAAAAAAAAGAATGGGAATTAATAGGTATTTCATAATATTTAAATATTTATTAGTTAATATTACTGTAAATATAAATATAAACAAACTATTTTGTATTTTAATTTAAAAACTAATAATTATTGTTTGTAAATTAGTTTTTTATTGTGTGCCGAAATCAATATAATAACTGATTTCATTGCCAAAAACGTTTAACATATTATAAACCTGTTAAGTTGTTATTAAACTTTAAAAACCCGCAAGTATTTTCTGTTACGAAATATATTTGCGGGTTTTTTTAAAAGTTAAAGGTTTAAAAAATTATTACTAATAAACACTCTTATTTAATATTTAGTTCATATGGCATTAACATTTGCGCACCTTCTAAGTTATTAATGTTTTTCATTTTAGTGTAAATACGGTAATTATAATCACCTAATTCCGATTTTATTAAATCTTCTTTCGACTGAATTAGCCCAAATTGTTCAAATATTTTATTAAAATCTTTTTCGTAAATAGGCAATTGTTTTATTTTGTAGGTATCTAATTCTGCTGCTTCTGCTGCTCTTTGTAGCGCAACATCTAAACCGCCTAACTCATCTACTAATCCGTTTTTTAAAGCATCGACACCTGACCAAACTCTACCTTGTGCAATTTCATTAACTTGCTCTCTGGTCATTCCTCTACCATCGGCAACTCGTTTTAAAAATAGTTCATAAATATCGACAACACCTTCTTTTATAATGTCATATGTTTCAGTTGTTAATGGCTCAAATGGGCTATATAAAACGGAATGTTTATTGGTTTGTACTTGTTCTGCATTAATGCCAATATTGTTCATAAACTCATGAAAATTTGGTAGCGTTCCAAAAACTCCGATACTTCCTGTAATGGTAGTTGGTTCGGCAATAATTTTATCGGCATTAGCTGCAATATAATATCCGCCAGAAGCCGCTAAATTACCCATAGAAACAATTACGGGTTTTACTTTTTTTGTAATTTCAATTTCTCGCCAAATTAACTCACTTGCCAAAGCGCTTCCTCCTGGAGAGTTTACACGCAATACAATTGCTTTTACGTTATCGTCTTCACGCGCATTTTTTAATGCTTTATTAATAACTCCTTGACCAATTTCTTTTTCGTCTCCTTCTCCATAAATAATTTGTCCTTGGGCATAAATTACGGCAATACGATTTTTAATTTTCATGTTTTTAACACGGTTTTTTCCTGCTACATGTTTTGCGTATTTGTAAATTTTTATTTCCTCTAAGTCATCACCTTGATCTACATTCATTTTGGTTTTAATATCTGCAATAAACTCATCTATATAGCTTACTTTGTCAATTAATTTGGTAGTTAATGCTTTGGTTGGGTTTCGAGTTGCTAAGCTATCTGCAATTGCATCTAATTCTGCTACGCTTACGTTTCTGCTTGCGCTAATTTCATTTTTAATTTCACTCCAAATAGATTTTAAAAACACGGTGATTTGTTCTCTGTTGGCTTCACTCATATTTTGAGACAAAAATGGCTCTACGGCACTTTTGTATTTTCCATGGCGAATAACCTCCATTTTTATTCCGTATTTATCTTGAAACTCTTTAAAAAATAACATATCGGCACCTAAACCTTTAAACTCTAAACCTCCTGCTGGATTTAAATAAATAGCGTCTGAAACCGAGTTTAAATAATAATCTTTTTGCGTAATAATATCACCGTAAGACATTATAAATTTCCCTGATTTTTTAAAGCGTAATAAAGCATCTCGCACTGCTTTTGTTTGTGCAATACCTGCCGAAATAAAATTGTTTTCTATTTTAATTCCTTTTATTTTATCGTCTGTTGCGGCGTAATCTATTGCGTTAATAACATCAAATAAACCGTTGTATTTTTTACCTTTATTAAATAATTCATTGAACTCTCCGTAGTCAAATATCCCTACATAATCGGGCATTTTTTTGTTTAAATCCAAAGCCAAAACGGAATTGTCTTTTACGGTTACATTGTTTTTGTCGCCACCGCCAAATGCCATTCCAATTAATAGTAGTAAGAAAAAAGATAGCCCTAAAAAAACTATAATTCCAGTAACTGTTGATAGTACTCTTTTAAAAAAATTCATTGTTTAATTGTTTATAAGTTTATAATCCCACTTTGGGTGTTAACATTAAAATTTGTGTAGTTTTGCGAACCACATAAACTCATTTAGTTAATAACATAAGTCTATTCATTTTTGAATTCGTTACAAAAAATATTAATTTCTTTAGGAAGTAATCAAGGTAATCGTTTAAAAAACCTACAAGATGCAATTGATGCAATTTATCAGAAAATTGGTAATACAATTGTTGTTTCAAAGGTTTATGAAACCGAATCGTGGGGTTTTACAGGTAGTGATTTTTTAAATTGTTGTATTAAAATCACTTCGGATATGACTCCGAAAGCATTACTAATTGAGATGCAAAAAATAGAACGCGATTTTGGAAGAAAACAAAAAAACAACAACACCTATGAAGCACGTCCGATAGATTTAGATGTTTTATTTTATGGAGATGAAACCATAAACATGCCCGATTTAAAAATTCCACATTTGGAGCTAACTAATCGTAATTTTGTATTACAACCACTTGCAGATATTTCACCCAAATACAAACACTCAAAGTTTAATGCTACGGTTACGGAATTATTAGAGCGTTGTACCGATAAAAGTAAAATTTTAGCACATTCAAAAGCCTTAAAAAACCCGTTTAATGCACGTCTTTTTTCCGATTTTAGATTTATTACTATTGAAGGAAATATCGGAAGTGGAAAAACATCATTATCTGCTAAAATAGCTTCTGATTTTAATGCAAAACTAATTTTAGAACGCTTTGCCGATAATGCTTTTTTACCTAAATTTTATGAAGATAAAACTCGTTTTGCTTTCCCTTTAGAAATGAGTTTTTTAGCCGATAGGTACAAGCAATTGTCTGACGACATTGCGCAATACGATTTGTTTAAGGAGTTTGTAGTGGCGGATTATCACATTTCGAAATCGTTAACCTTTGCAAAAGTTACTTTATCTGACGATGAGTTTGAGTTGTACAGACGTTTTTTTAATGTAATTTATAAAGACATGCAACAACCTAATTTGTATGTGTATTTGTATCAAAACACCGATCGGTTATTGCAAAATATTGAAAAAAGAGGTCGAAATTACGAGAAAAACATAAAACCCGATTATTTAGAACGTATTAATAAAGGTTATGTAGCGTTTATTAAAAGTCAACCAAATTTAAACGTGAAAATAATTGATGTTTCTGGTCTTGATTTTGTAAAAAATAGAGCTGATTATTTACAGGTTTTAAATTTGATTTTTTTAACAAAAAAACAAAATATATTGTAAATTACGTTTCCTTTTTTAACGATTTATATTATTGAAAAACATTTTTTTTTACAGGTGTTGTTTTACGGTTGTGATAGTAGTAAATTAGCTATTTACTTTTTTTCGGATTCTACTTAATTGTATTGGAGTAATACCTAAAATAGTAGCTATTTGATATTGCGGTATTAAATTTTCGATACCATTAAAACGTTTTAAAATGCTTAAATAACGCGCAGTAGCATCTTTTGTTGTAAACTCAAACAGTTTGTTTTCCATACTAATATAAAAAACATCATGCATTTTTAAGGCTATATTTGCTATTTCTATATTTTTTTTTGCTAAATCCCTAAAGCTGTTGTAGTTAATTTTAAATACTTCACAGTCGGTAATCGCTTCATATACTAATTTAGAAGGTTTTTTTGTGATTAATCCTGAAATTGAAGCTGCAAATTGATTGGCTTTAAACAGCGATTTTGTGTATTGTTTTTCTGTGCTACCTAAAGTATATGCACGGATGTATCCTGATTTAATAAAATATATGTTTGTGGGTATTTTTCCAATATTGCATAATATTGTTTTTTTGGGATATTTTTGTGGTAAACAAAGTTTTTCAATTAATAAAAAATTTTGTTTACTTATAGGTGAAACCGCATTAAGGTATTTGTAAAAATCGACCATATTTAAAGTATATAATAACTATTAGTTTAATAATTGTAAGGTACAAAAAAACTAGTTTATTTTTTCGCAAATAACAATAATTTTTATGTTTTTCATGTTTGTGGTAAAAAATAAATACTGCGTTCCGCCATCTTTAATATGATTTTCTTTTCTGATATCAGCAACACTTTTAGGAAAGTTTCGAGTGGTAATATTAAATGCTTTATTTTTAAAACGTTTTTTAATTGTTTTTTTTTGATAGAGTATTGTTTTTAATATCTTAAAACATCTACCAGGGAAATCTATTAAAAACATACTCGTATATAAATGCGAGTGCTGATGCAGTTTATATACATTATATCTCAGTGCAATTGCATGAAAACCACCCGATTTTAAAATAGCGCTATTAGGTTCATATAAAAATTGTTGCGGTAAACCGTAATTTGCAGTTTCTGTTTGGTTGCTAAAAATAAAGGCCTGATTGCCTTTTGGGGTTAAGTTTATGGTATGTATACTTGTTGTTGAATTCCAATTTTTTTGGAGCAGAAATAAAATTTCCTTCACTTCATTTTTAACCGCAACTATATGTACTTCTTTTACAAAATTTAAGTCTGTAATTGTTTTTTTTATGTCTAGTAAAGGTGATGTTTTTATTAAAACATTGTTTGTTTTTGTAAACAACGTATTTAGGTGTAAAACAACATTTGGTAAGCAATCGTTTAATAAAAAAACTTTTCCCTTTAGGTTATTGCGTCTTGATGGGTCAATGTAAACCCAGTCAAACTGTTGTTTGTAGTTTTTTAAATATTCAAAGCCGTCAGTTATTTCGGTTTGTATGTTTTTGCAGTTTAATTTTAGGTAATTGTGTTTAACTATTTCCGATAAATCGGCATTTATTTCGCAATGTGTTGCTTGTTTTATTTTTTTTGAGAAGTAAAAACAATCCACTCCAAAACCACCCGTTAAATCAATAAGTGTATTTCCGTTTACTAAGCTAGCTTTATATTGTGCTGTTTTTTCAGATGAAGTTTGTTCAATATTTATTTTTTTAGCATAATAAATATTAGGCGTTGTAAACCATGTTGGTAATTTTTTTTCGCAACTTTTTTTTGCTTCTATTTGAAAGGCCAATTCTTGCTGTGTAACGGTTTCAAAAAAAGGTTTTTTAAAAAGTAATTCGGTTATATTACAGTTCACTTTTTCGGTAATATATTGCTGAATTTTTTTAGTTAATATGTGTTTATTAAATAGAATAGTTTTTTTGTTTTTAAGAGCTATTAAAGGTTTTTAGTTAAGGTTTTTACAATTTTATTTTCGGATAAAAACTCTTTTAAAATTACTTTTATTGCCGTGTAACTCGGTACGGCAATTACCATACCTACTACTCCAAAAAGCAATCCGCCAATAATAATTACTAAAAATATTTCTAATGGATGCGATTTTACGCTGTTCGAAAAAATTAGTGGTTGACTCACAAAATTATCAATCAATTGTGCAATTAAATACCCAAACATTACATACATGGTTTTGGGTAAAATTACTTGCTGAAAATCGGCTCCTAAATTGCTGCTCATGGTTAATACTAACATAATTACACCTCCAATTAGAGGTCCAACATAAGGTATTAAGTTTAGTAAAGCACATAAAAAGGCAATAACAATTGCGTTTTTAATTCCGAAAATAAATAATACAATGGTATAAATAATAAATAAAATAAGTATTTGAAAAACTAACCCTACAAAATAACGAGAGAGTAAATCTTTAATTTTTTCGATCGATTTTTTTAACCGACTTTCTTCTCTGTCTGAAACTAATAATAAAATACCGTCTTCAAATAGTTTACTATCTTTTAAAAAGAAAAATGAAATAAAAAGCACCGAAAACAAACCAATACTAAAACTGCCTACCATGCCTAAAATGGAGTTTAGTAAATCAGGTATTGCGTTAATGTTTAGTTTAGAAAGAATGTCAGAGTTTTGCAAGGTTTCTAGTATGTTGATACTATGGTTGCTTAAATAGGTATTGGATTCTGTTATTAAGCGATTAATGTTGCCTTGTAATTCGTTGTAATTTAAAAGAGCTAAATTTTCTCCTTGGCTTTTTATTAAGGGAATAAATAAAGCACCAATGCCTAATAAAATATTGAGTAAAAATGCCATTGTGAAAAGTACAGCTAAAATGTTTTTAAATTTTAATTTATGGCGTAAAAATTTAATAATTGGACGACCAATTAAAGAAATTATTCCTGCGATGGTTAAATAAATTAATACAGAGCTGATTTTGTATAGAAAAAACAAAAGAATACATATGCCAATAATTATGCTGATTGCTTTTAAAATACCGTTGCTAATTTCATTTGATTTTATGGTGTTCAAAATATAGTTTTTTTTAGATGCTACTAAAGTAAGTAATTATATTATAAATTGGCTTGAAACTGTTTAGTAATTTCATACAATGCAATATTGGTAGCTTGTACAACATTCATACTAGAGTTTTTGCCAAACATATTAATATGTATTATTGCGTCAGATTGTTGCAAAATACGTTCTGATACCCCAAAATTTTCATCACCAATAATTAAAGCGATGGGTTTACAGGTGCTAAAAGTATAGTTTTGTATTGCAGTGCTATTTTCGGTAATTTCTAAACTAATAATTTGATGGGTTTCTTTTAATTGGTGTAAACACAAAAAAATATCGTTTTCAATAGTATATGAAACATATTTTTCAGTTGCTCTAGCTGTTTTTTGTACTTTTTTTGACGGAACAGGTAAATTTTTACCTGTAAAAATCAATTTTTTTACACCAAAAGCATCACAAATCCGAAATAAAGACCCAATATTTGGTGCATTAGTGACGTTTTCACAAACTACGGTTATAGGGTGTTTTTGAGCGTTAAAATAGGTACTGTAATGCGTGAGTTGCATACTGTTTTGGTCGATTTTTAAAATGTATAATCAGTATGTTATAGTTTTTTATTACTTCACCTTTTAATTATATAAATATTTTTTTATAATTTATAACCAAATAACCTTTGTTCTTTTATAATTTCTGAAACACCTTCAGGCAACATGTTTTCCCAGTTACCTTCGTTGTTTTTTATCATTTTTAATACTTGACGCGAGTAAATATGTAATATATTTTCATTATGATCTAAATCTACTAATTTTCCGTTTCCTTTAAAAAAAGTATATAAATCCTTCATACGAGGATGTACCTTAATGTTATTGGTTGTTAATAACTCTCCTTTATCATTTTTAAAAGGATATACATAAACCTTAACATCACTACTTGCTAAACGACCAAATGCTTCTAAAATTCCGCCTGGTAATTTGCGGTAGTATTTTTCATTAAAAAGTTCAATTAAATTCATTCCTCCCATAGCTAATCCTATTCGTTTTTTTGTGTAGGAATTAAAATATTGTGCTACTTTATAGTATTGCTGAAAATTTGATATCATTACTGTATGTCCTAATGAACATAATAACTCTGCTCTATCTAAAAAATCACGTTCATTAATAGTATCATCGGTTTCTTTTAGGTTCGATAAAGTAATTTCAAAAATTATTTTTACTTGATCAGGATCTACTTTTTTATCGTCAATAAATTTATTGTACGATTTTTGTAACATATCGATATTTACTTTTGTTACAGGTCTGAAACTTCCTCTTAACGCTAAAATATTTTTTTTATACAATATTTTGGCAGCTAATAAATTTTTTCCATCTGGGCCAAACATTACTGCATCCGTCATGCCATGTTTAACTAACTGTAAACTCATTAAACGGTTGTCTACGTTTTTAAAAAGAGGTCCCGAAAAATTAATCATATCAATTTCTAGTTGGTCTTTATCTAAATGATCATATAAATATTGTAATAATTTTTTAGGCTCATCGTGTTCATAAAAAGCACCATAAATTAAGTTGGTACCCAAAACACCTAGTGTTTGTTGTTGTAGTTTAGCATCGTTTTCTTTAAAACGTAAATGTAAAATAATGTCGTTAAAATTGCCTCCAGCTTCTGTTTGAAAACGAATACCTGCCCAACCATGACCTTTGTAATTTTTAGCAAAATCAATAGTAGTAACGGTATTTGCATATGAAAAAAACAAACGATTTGGATTGTCTTCATTCAATTTTCGCTCTTGTAGCAAGTTAATTTCATGATCTAGCATTTTTTTTAAGCGAGACTCAGTTACATAACGTTTATCAGCTTCAATTCCGTAAATGGCATCACTAAAATCCTTGTCATAAGCACTCATTGCTTTAGCAATAGTTCCAGAAGCGCCTCCTGCTCTAAAAAAATTACGTACAGTTTCTTGCCCAGCACCTATTTCGGCAAATGTACCGTAAATGTTTTGATTCAAGTTAACACGTAACGCTTTGTCTTTAATAGAAGGTATTTTATTTATTACTTTGTCGCCTTTTAAAATTACACTCATAATCGTTTTTATAATTTAGTAGATAACAAAAGTAACAAACTGTTTTGTTACAAAAAAAAATATGAAGGGTATTTCGCTAAAAATTAAAATATATTGATTAATTTTAAATAATATTCAGAAAAAAACATGGAAATTACATTTTTAGGAACAGGAACTTCACAAGGAATCCCCGTAATAGGTAGTAACCATAAGGTTTGTTTAAGTGTCGATAAAAAAGATAAGCGTTTGCGCTCTTCAATATTAATAAAAAGCAAAAACACCTGTTTAGTTATAGATTGTGGACCAGATTTTAGGCAACAAATGCTTCAAGAAAACCCGAACAACATAGATGGTTTGTTGTTTACACACGAACATTCCGACCATACTTCAGGTTTAGATGACGTTCGTCCACTTTATTTTAAACAAGGTTTTTTTTCGATTTATACCACAAAACGAGTTTTAAAATCGTTACAAAAACGGTTTTCATATATTTTTGAAACCGAAAATAAATACCCAGGAACACCAACCCTAAAAGTACATATTATAGAAAATAATGTTAATTTTTACGTAAAAAATTTAAAAATAACTCCTATAGAAGTGCTGCACGGAAATTTGCCAATATTAGGTTTTCGGATATATAATTTTGTATATTTAACCGATGTAAAAAAAATGGAAAGTTCCGAAATAAAGAAGTTAAAAAACATCGACATTTTAGTTGTAAATGCATTACGAAAAGAAGAACATCATTCACACTTTTGTTTGCAAGAAGCATTACAATTTATAGAAAAGATAAAACCAAAAAAAGCATATTTAACTCATGTAAGTCATTTATTAGGTTTTCATGAAGAAGTAGATAAAAGTTTACCAAAAAATGTATTTTTGGCGTACGATAATTTAACCTTAACATTATAAAATTATGAAAAAGCAATTGTACCTATATTTATTTTTATTAACCGCACTAATTTTACTTTTTTTTGTGGTAAACATGAAAAGAGAGCTGAAACATAGAGATGCTAGAATTACTAAAATAGAAAATAGACTAAAAACAAGAACTGAAAAATATAAAGATACGATAGATAATTTACGTATTGAAGTAATGGAAAACGGATTGTTTTCGTTAAAGGAAGATGCGCATGCAATACAATATTTATATAGAGAAGGATACGATTATAAAGAGTTAATGCCTGATATACAAGATCAGTTAGTTAATTTGAATTTAAAAAAAGGCGGAAATCCGTTAGTGCCTTATGATGCGTTAGTAGGAGATAAAATGTTAATTAATAACGTAAAAATGCTAAATCACAAATGGATAATTGCCGATTTTACTGACGGCACATATTGGGGGCAAATACTGCTTAAGGTTTTTTATAATAAAGACAAAACGATAGAGTTTGAAGTTGTAGCATCTTTTTTATATCCTAAAGAATAACGAAAAAAAATGCGAATTTAAATTTAACTCGAAAACCCGTGAATAATTCGGGTTAAACACAAATGTCGTAAAAATGTCACTTAAAAACCGTTATCAAATAACACACAGTATCTTTAATTTTACATTTATAAATAACTAAAATAAATTTTATAAATTATGATTGGAAATAAAATTAAAGAATTAAGAAAAAGTAAAGGTTTATCTCAAGAAGAGCTAGCAGAAAACGCAAAGATAAACGTAAGAACTATTCAAAGAATTGAAAATAACGAAAATGAGGCTAAAGGAAAAACATTAAATTTAATTTGTTTAGTTTTAGATGTTGATGTTGAATCGTTAATGGATTTTAATAAAAGAGAGGATTTGTCGGTTTTGTCGCTATTACATCTCTCGGTATTATTATTTTTAGTATTACCACTAGGAAACATTATATTGCCATTAATTTTATGGGTAATCAATAAAAACAAGATAAAATATGTAAAAGAAACAGGAGAAAATATTCTTAATTTTCAGATAATATGGACAATAGTAACTTCCTTTTTTATGATTTTAGGTGTTTTTGGGAAGATTCTAAAAAATCATTTTAAAATATTTATAGTAGTTGCATTGTGTTTGTACTTGCTAAATATTATATGTGCAATTGTATTTAGTATAAAAACCAACAAAGGAAACCCAAAATTACAATATCCAATACCTTATTTTTTAAAAATAATTCGTTAATTCTATACTGTTTCATGAGTTGTAGCATATTCCGTTTTTAGGTTTTTTTAAATAGCATATTTGCATTTAAAATAATTTTATTACGTGCAATGAAATTAATGATCGAAATTTAAAACTTGCAAAACGTAAAAAAACGGATTGTTTTACGGAATTGGCGGTACTGCTTTAGGTGTAATTATTACAAAATAAAAAGCCACCTCATTACAAGGTGGCGAGTTGCATAATAAGTCGTCAAACAATAACTACACAACATTTATAAATTCATTCCCTATACGGCGTAAACCGTTAATAATTTTTTCTCGCTGTTTTTGTCTTGGCTTTCTATGTCCTTGAGCATAATGTCCTAATTGCTTTTCATTTATTCCAGTAATGCGTGATAAAGCAGATTTAGTAATGATTCCATCAAAGTGATGTAACAAAGCGTGTACATCCATTTTAAAAACCAGTTCATAATCAGACGAAGATAGCACCTTGTCAGATTCTCTAGTATTGGTAACACTTTCTAAATGAAAATCTAAAGCCGATTTATAAGCCTCTTTCACTCCCTCAAGGGTTTGATGTGTTGCAGCACATCCTAAAACATTTTCGTTTGATTCACTTGATGCTCCGTAATTTTCACACCAACTAATATTTATTATAATTTTTTCCATTTTCTTAATTGTTTTTGTGCAGGGCTTATTTCCACCCTGCTTGTTTGAATATACTATTTAATATAAATTGGTTTAATGTGTCGCTCGGCTTACCATTTATAGTTACAGTTCCTTTTTTAGTTAGGTGTTTGTACTGTCGGTGGCTACTTTTTGTTCTTGAAAGAAACCATCCATCTGCTATTAGCATCTTTAGAATTTCTTTTACTTTAAATCTTTTCATTTTGTTAAGTGTTATTGTTTGACACTTCAAAGATAGTAAAATTACTATCATTTGCAAAATGTTTTTTGATTTATTTTTAAATAATTTACTGAATAATACAATGAAGAAAGAGATTATAAATAAAATTACATTCCCTTATTTATTCCCTTAAAAATACAAAACCCTATAAATCATTGATTTATAGGGTTTGAAGCGGAGAAAGAGGGATTCGAACCCCCGGACCTGTGACAGTCGCTAGTTTTCAAGACTAGTGCATTCGACCACTCTGCCATTTCTCCAAGTGTGTGTCATCAGATATTTTCTGATTGCGGTTGCAAATATAACAACCTTTTTTTAATTACTAATATATTTTTATTACTTTTTTAAAAGTTTTTTATTGCAAAAATGTTGGGTGCTATAAAATACAAATTTTTTATATAAGAAACTTATAACACGTTGCCATTAACTTAAAGCTTGTTCTAAATCGGCTAATAAATCTTCAATATCTTCAATACCAACACTTAGTCGAATTAAAGAATCTACAACACCTGTTTTTTCACGTTCTTTTTTTGGTATAGACGCATGAGTCATACTTGCAGGATGTCCGCTTAAAGACTCTACACCGCCTAAAGATTCTGCTAAAGTAAATATTTTTAGTTTTTCAACTGTTTTTATGGCAGCGTTAAAGTTGTTTCCTTTTGTGGTAAATGAAAGCATTCCTCCAAAATCACGCATTTGCGATTTTGCAATTTCATGGTTTGGATGCGAAGTAAATCCTGGCCAATATACATTTTCTACTTTTGGGTGTGCTGCCAAATATTCAGCTACTGCTTTGCCATTTTCGCAATGACGTTGCATGCGTACGTGTAGCGTTTTAATTCCACGAAGTGCCAAAAAACTGTCTTGTGGCCCGCAAATTGCGCCACTCGCATTTTGTATAAAATATAACTTATCGGCTAATTCTTTATTTTTCACAACTAAAGCACCCATAACCAAATCGCTATGTCCGCCAATATATTTTGTTGCGGAATGCATTACAATATCTGCTCCTAACTCTAATGGACGTTGTAAATATGGTGTAGCAAAAGTGTTATCTACTGCTAGTAAAATATGATGTTTTTTAGCAACTTTTGCGGCGGCTTTAATATCAATAATATTCAACATTGGGTTAGTTGGTGTTTCTACCCAAATTAATTTTGTATTTTTTGTGATATATTTTTCAATATTAGAAGCTTCTTGCATGCCAATAAACTTAAATTTAACTCCGAAACCTTCATAAATGGATTTAAATAATCGGTAAGTTCCACCATATAAATCGTTTGTAGAAATTACTTCGTCTCCAGGTTTTAATAATTTCATAAGCGCATCAATAGCAGCTAAACCAGATCCAAATGCTAAACCATATTCTCCACTTTCAATACTGGCTAACGAATTTTCTAGCGCATTACGAGTTGGGTTGTGAGTTCGGCTGTATTCATATCCTTTATGTCCGCCAGGTGTAGTTTGTGCATAGGTAGATGTTTGGTATATAGGAGGCATTACAGCTCCATAAGCTTTGTCGTGTTCTTGTTTTCCGTGAATGGTTTTGGTGTTAAATTTCATGATAATGTTGTTAAAATGCGATTAAAAAACAAAAGTAAATCATTTATTATTCTTTTTAAAAATAAAACGACTTTACTTTGTATCTTTACAGTAAAAAAAATGAAAAAATGCTATTATTTAAAATCTTGCGACACCTGTAAGCGTATTTTAAAGGAATGGAATTTACCTAATAACGTGGTTTTACACGATATAAAAACAGTATCTATAACTGTAAAACAGTTACATGATATGAAAGCACTCGCTGGTAGTTATGAAGCGTTATTTAGCAAACGTGCAAAACTATATAAGGAAAGAGAATTAAAAAATAAAAATTTAGTTGAACAAGATTACAAAAATCTTATTTTAGAACATTATACCTTTTTAAAACGACCAGTTTTAGTTTATAATAGAAAAATTTATATTGGAAACAGTAAAAAAACAATCACTTTAGCTAAACAATTATTAGAAAATGAGTAAAAAATCATTTGCTTTTTTAGCCGCCTTTTTAGTGCAAGTTTTTTACGGAGTTACCTATACTTTTGCTAACGATGTTATTGATCGGAATTATATACAGCCTTACGGATTTATTTTATTGCGTATTATGGGTGCAACTGTCTTGTTTTGGTTAGTTGGTTTGTTTATGCCGAAAGAAAAAATTGCATCAAAAGATTATTTAACTTTTATTGTTGCAGCATTTTTTGGGGTAACCTTAAATATGCTTACTTTTTTTAAAGGGCTATCATACACAACACCTATAAATGCGTCGGTAATTATGGTAGTTGTGCCTATTGTTGTACTCTTGTTATCTTCTTTTTTATTAAAAGAAAAAGTAACTAATATAAAAATTTTAGGAATTATAACTGGGCTTGTTGGAGCTATTGTATTGACCGTTTACGGGAAATCTTCCCAAGAAAACGACAATATTTTGTTAGGTAATTTTTTAGTATTTATCAATGCAATTTCGTATAGTATTTATATTATAATTGTTAAAAAATTAACCGATAAATACCATCCGTTTACCTTTATAAAATGGTTGTTTTTATTTGGTTTAATTATGGTTTTTCCTTTTGGTTTTTCCGAATTACAAGCAGTTAATTGGACTTCCTTTAATAATTACACCTATTTTTCGGTAGCATTTGTTATTGTAGCAGCAACATTCGGAACTTATATTTTAAATCCGTTAGCGTTACGGCAATTAAAAGCATCTACCGTAAGTACATTTTTATACCTGCAACCAGTAATTGCTACAATTTTTGCAGTTTCAATGGGTAGCGATTCATTTAATACTGTAAAACTAATTGCCGCCGTTTTAATTTTTATAGGAGTTTATTTAGTTAGTAAACCTAATAAAATATGAATTATACAACCCGAATATATAAATATGTATCAGAAATTCCGCAAACGGTTTGGAATAACTTAGAAGAAGAAAGTAATAGCTATTTTTCAAAACCATACTTAATCGCTTTAGAATCAAACAACTCAAACAGTTTACAGTTTTTTTACGTTATTATTTTAAAAAATAATAACGCAATTGCAATCGCTACGTTACACGTGTTAGAATTTGATTTTATAAAGTATGACTTTACTAACAATACAAATAAACTAATACAAAAAATTAGTTACCATTTAAGTTGCTTATTACAACGTAATTATGTTAAAATAATGCTTTTAGGAAATTCATTTTTAAGTGGAGAACATGGTCTGTTTGTTAAGAAAAATGAAGATCATAAAGAAGTGCTTATTTGCATTGCAAACGCTATTCAAACAATTTTAAATGCAAATTCGTATTTAAAAAAATGGGTCGATATTATATTGTTAAAAGATTTTAAAAACACATCAACAATAAATCAATTAAAAAACAACAACTTTGCGCCAGTACAAATAGACGCTAACATGGTGTTGGAAATAAAAGAAAACTGGAATACTTTTGAAGACTATCTATCCGATTTTAAATCAAAATTTAGAATAAAAGCAAAAAAAGCATATACACAAAGCAATCTTCTAACGTTAAAAAGCTTTACTTCGGAAGATATTTTAATACATAAAAATGCACTAACTATTTTATACCTAAATGTAGTAGAAAAAGCCAAGTTTAATTGGGCGATTTTAAACATAAGTACCTATGCCACATTGCAGAAAGAATATCCTGAAAAATTTATATTTAATGCGTACTATTTAAATGATGAAATAGTAGGTTTTTCCAGCGGTTTTATAATTTCAGACAGATTAGATGCGCACTATATAGGTATTGATTATAGTAAAAACAAGCAACATGCTATTTACTCACGTATGTTATATGATTATGTGAAAATTGCAATTAAAAACCAAGTAAAACAAGTAAGTTTTGGAAGGACAGCAGGAGAAATAAAAAGTAGTTTAGGAGCAACACCACAAATTTTAACAACATATGTTCGGCATAAAAAATCGGTTGCCAACTTTATATTTAAACCTTTTTTAAAAAAAATAAAACCTGTAAATTTCAAACAACACAATCCGTTTAAAAAAATAACAATTTAACCAATTATTAACGTAAAAAACAAGGTATTTAACAGTACTTTTTTTATTTTAGCGAAATGAAAATAATATCATATAATGTAAACGGAATACGTGCCGCACTAAAAAAAGGCTTTTTAGACTGGTTACAACAAGCAAACCCCGATGTAATTTGCATACAAGAAACCAAAGCACATAAAGAACAGTTAGATTTATCAGTTTTTGAAAACGCAGGATACCCATATCATTATTGGTATAGCGCACAAAAAAAAGGATACTCCAGCGTTGCCATATTATCTAAAACCAAACCAAACCATGTCGAATACGGTACAGGTATTGATTACATGGACTTTGAAGGCAGAAATTTACGTATCGATTTTGACGAAATTTCTATTATGAGTTTATATTTACCATCAGGAACAAATGACGCTCGTTTGGAGTTTAAGTTCAACTATATGAACGATTTTCAACAATATATAAATGAAATAAAAAAAGAAATTCCTAACTTAGTTATCTGTGGCGATTATAATATTTGTCATCAAGAAATAGATATCCATAACCCAAAAGGATTACAAAAAACATCAGGTTTTTTACCCGAAGAGCGTAAATGGATTGGTAACTTTATAGATAACGGATTTATAGACTCTTTCCGGTTTTTTAATAACGAACCACACCAATATAGTTGGTGGAGTTACCGAGCAAATGCACGAAACAACAATAAAGGTTGGCGTTTAGACTACGCGATGGTTTCTGAAACCTTAAAAAACAAACTAAAAAGAGCTTACATTTTATCTGAAGCAAAACACTCAGATCATTGTCCGATAGTAGTAGAATTAAATTAAATAAAAAAAAAATACATAACCAAATAATAAATAAATCATGAAAAAATTAATATTATTAGTAGTCGTAGCCACACTAAGCATCACATCTTGTGTGTCAAAAAAAGATTTTACCGAATTAGAAAGCAGATACGCCAAATTAAAAAAAGAAAAACGTGCAATCGCAGATAAAAATAAAGATTGTTTAGAAGAAAAAAACAAATTAGCTACCGACTTAGCATCCGCACAAGCCATTTTAGAAAAACTAAAAGGAGACAAAGCATCACTAGCTAAACATTTATCCGATTTAGAGAAAATGCGTAATAAGCTTAAAGAAGCATATCGTAAATTAGAACAAAGTAGTAATACTGCTATAGCAAAAACATCAGCCAAAAATAAAGCGTTATTACAACAATTAGAAGACAAAGAAAAAGCACTAACAACTGAAGGTAAACGTTTGTTCGATTTACAAGAAGAATTAGATTCACGATCAAAAAAAGCAGATGAATTACAACAAGGTTTAGCAGTACGATCAAAAAGAATACACGAACTAGAAAGTGCTTTGGCAGCTAAAGATGCAAATATGAAACGTTTAAAAAACGCCATTTCTAAAGCATTAACCAATTTTGAAGGGAAAGGTTTAACTGTAGAGCAACGCAACGGAAAAGTATATGTTTCGATGGAAAATAAACTACTGTTTAAATCAGGTAGTTGGCAAGTTGGAGAAGAAGGAAAAAAAGCGGTTACGCAACTAGGAAATGTTTTAGCTCAAAATCCTGAAATTACAGTTTTGATTGAAGGACATACAGATAACGATGCTTTTTCGGGAAAAGGAGAAATAGCAAACAACTGGGATTTATCAACCAAAAGAGCAACCGCAATTGTATCTATTTTACAAGAAAACAAAAAAATAAACCCCGAAATTTTAACCGCAGCAGGAAGAAGTGAATACGTGCCAATTGCAAGTAACGATACCGTAGAAGGAAAAGCGAAAAACAGACGAATAGAAGTGATTTTAACTTCAAAATTAGATGAAGTTACTAAATTGTTAAACGAAGTAAATTAATTTGGGAAATAAAAAAAATTGATATCAAAAGTACTCTTGATTTTGTAAATATAAAATGAAATACACCAACATACCAAATACCAATATAAAAGTAAGTAAAATCTGTTTAGGTACCATGACCTTTGGAAATCAAAATTCCGAAATAGATGCGCATAAACAATTAAATTATGCAATTAATAAAGGTGTAAATTTTATTGATACTGCCGAAATGTATGCCGTACCGCCAAGCGCTGCAACACAAGGAAAAACAGAGAAATATATAGGTTCTTGGATTTCAAAAAACAACAATAGAAACGAAATTATTTTGGCAACCAAAATTGCAGGTCCAAATAGAGGAATGAATTGGATTAGGGAAGACTTAACGTACAATTCAACCACACTTCGTACCGCTTTAGAACACAGTTTAAAAAGGTTACAAACCGATTATATTGATTTATATCAATTACATTGGCCTGAACGAAATGTAAATATTTTTGGTCAGCGAAATTATATACATGATGAAAATGAAAAATGGAAAGATAATTTTGAAGACGTTTTACACACCTTAAACAGTTTTGTGCAGGAAGGTAAAATTAGAGAAATCGGAGTCTCTAATGAAACACCGTACGGAACCATGAAGTTTATAGAGGTATCTAAAAAAGGATTACCACGCATGCAAACCATACAAAACACCTATTCGTTATTAAACAGAACCTATGAATATGGAATGTCCGAAATATCAATGCGAGAAAACATAGGTTTATTGGCATATTCGCCATTAGGTTTTGGTACGCTTTCAGGTAAATACTTGGAAAATAAAAACACTATTGGTAGAGTTTCTTTATTTCCAAAATATAACAGGTACTCTAGTAAACAAGCAACAACTGCTATTTTAAAATATGTTGAAATAGCAAAAAAACACAATATTAGTGCAACACATTTAGCTCTCGCATTTGTAAATCAGCAAAGTTTTGTAACCAGTACTATTATTGGAGCTACAAAAATGAATCAATTACAAGAAAACTTGGAAAGCATACATGTTACGTTGTCTGAAGAAATTTTAGCCGAAATTAATGCAATCCATGAATTAATTCCGAATCCAGCACCTTAAAAAAACTATTTTATAGATTATAATGCTATTAAATTTAAGCATAATAGACAAAATAGTTACGATGCTTTTCTATAAATATTTTGTTTAGGATGCTAAGGTAAAATAATTGTAATTAAATGGATGTTAAAACCCAATCAGTTCAAAATATTTCCCAGGATGTGGACGAATTAATCCTTGTAACTCTAAATTTAGTAATGTGCCAGACAAGCTGTAAATTGGTAATTTACAAGCAATCGCAATCGCATCTAAATGCGCTTTATTATTTGCTTTTAAATACGCTACAATTTTTTTTTCATCATCATTCAAACTTACAAACAGTTGAGGTTGTATGATTTTTTTGACTTCCGATTTTAAATCCCAATTTAACATATAAATAACATCGGTAGCACTGGTAATTAATTGTGATTTTTGTTGTTTAATTAAGTTATTACAGCCAATACTAAATTTGTCTTGCGGACGACCAGGAACAGCAAAAACCTCTCTATTATAAGAGTTTGCAATATCTGCGGTAATCAAACTCCCGCCTTTTTCGGCACTTTCAATAACAACAGTTGCTTGAGACAAACCTGCAATAATTCTGTTTCGTTTAATAAAATTTTTGCGTTCAGGATTAGTTTTACTCCAAAAATCAGTTACAAAACCACCGTTTTCTTCTACTAAGTGCATATATTTTTTATGTACTTTAGGATAAATACTATCCAATCCGTGTGCTAAACAAGCTATGTTTTGTAAATTATTTTTTATAGCAGCTTGATGAGCGACAATGTCAGTTCCGTATGCAAAACCAGATATAATTAAAGGATTTAGTACACTTAAATCGGATATTAATTGCTCACAAAAATCACGACCATGAGCTGTAATGTTTCGCGTACCTACAATGCTTATTGTTTTAGGGTTGTTAAAGTTAATATTTCCTGCCGAAAAAAATAAAATAGGCGAATCAATTGCTTGTTTTAATCGATTAGGGTAATTATCATTTTCAAAATAATAGGTTTCTATATTGTTTTTTTTAATGTATTTTAATTCGTTTTCAGCAGCCGTAAAATTAGTTTTATTTTGAAGATATTTTGTTGCAAAACTACCAATACCATTAATTTTTTGTAATGTAGAAATTTTAGTTTCAAATACAGCCTGTATAGATCCGCAATGTTGAATCAGTTTTTTAGCAGTAATGTCGCCAATATTCGGTGCGTTTTGTAGTGCTAATGCGTAAATTAAATTTTGTTCTGTCATTATAGTAAGTAAGTTATTAGGTTTAAAGTTACAAAAAAATTAAGATGTTAATAACTATTGCGTAATAATATTCTCGATTTTTAATATAATTTGTAAATTTGTAAAAACCTAAAATTACTAAATACGTAAGTATTTTTGTTTCAGAAAACACTTTTCTGTTTTAAGGTTCAATCTTTAATTTTTTTTTAATAAATGATGATAAATACATATATAAGCGACCTACTTTATAGATATGAATGTGTGATTGTTCCTGAGCTTGGCGCTTTTTTAGCACAACAAAAGCCGGCAGCAATAAACACTAGTACGTATGTGTTTTTACCGCCACGAAAAGAAATTACTTTTAATGAGCAATTACAACAAAATGATGGTTTGTTAGCGAATTATATAGCTACATCAAAAAACTGTAGTTATGCAGAAGCATTAATTAAAATAAACGAATTTGTACAACACACAAAAGGAAAATTAATTGCAGGAGAAACTGTTTTAATTCCTAAAACAGGTTATTTTTCGTTAAATTTAGAAGGTAAATTACAATTTGAAGCGATTAATGAAATAAATTATTTAACAACGTCTTTTGGGCTGTCAGAAACGATAAAAAAACCTGTTTCACGAAATATTTACAAAGAAAAAACTTTAGTTTTAGAAGAAAAGAAGCCAATTACCATTGTCTCAAAAACTATAGAAAAACAAAAAAAACGTCCGTACTTACAATATGCAGCAATAGCTCTTATAGGACTAGGAATGTTTGGTTTTTTTGCTAAAAATTATGTAGCTACAAAACAGTTAGAAATAATAACAGATAATAAAAAAGTAAATTTAGAAGCTACAAAAATCGCCTATCAAAAAGCAACTTTTTTTGATGCTGCTCCAATAACAATTCCTGCAGCAACTTTATCAATAACTGTGATAAAAAATAATGTAGGAAAATATCATATTATTGCAGGTGCTTTTCGTTTTGAAGAAAACGCAGATAGGAAAGTTAAACAACTAAAAAACAAAGGATTTTACGCTCAAAAAATTGCTGTAAATAAATATGGTTTACACCAAATAGCATATGCAAGTTATGAGAACCGATTAGAAGCCTTAAAAGCACTACGAATTATTAAAAAAACTAACAATAAAGCTGCATGGTTGTTAGTTAAAAAACTAAATTAATAACGATTTACTTAAGTTTTTTTAGTTTTCTCTGTTATTTTTTACAAGTATAAACAAAAGCAGGAGGTATGTTTAGAGGTTCAAAATCGAGCGCAACCTTGTTTTTAAATAAACTTTTAAATTGTTTTAAAAACTGTAAACTATATTGATACTGAATAAAACACCCGTTTTTAGGCAATACTTTAATTGAATTTTTTATAATTTCTGTCGAAAGTTTTTTCGGGAGTATCGATAACGGTAAACTAGAAATAATATAATCAGCCTGTTTAATCTCTGTTTTTTCTATTTCTTGAGCAATGTTTTGAGCTGATATATTTAAAACAATTAATTGTTTATGATCTATTTTTTTTAAATTGCAATAAAAAGCTTCATTTATTTCAAAACAAATGAGTTTTGCAGAAGGTTTAAGTTGTTTTAAAATTTCTTTAGTAATAACACCATTTCCAGCACCAAACTCAATAATTAATTCTGATGTCGAAAAATCTACTTTATTTAAAATACGTTTTACTAAAAATTTAGAACTAGGTATTAAACTACCTGAAGTTTTAATGCTTTTTACCGCTTCTTTAAAAAAAGTAAATTTTTCTAATATCATTTTAATATTTATTATTTCGGTAAAAGTAACAACTTAAAATCAAACAATAACCTTACTTTATTAAAAAAAAATATTTATACCAACTATTATCCGATTAAAATTTAAACGAATGTTGTTTTGACTATCTTTTGATGATACGTAATCGCTTTAAAAAACTGATAATTATTTAAAAAAAAACAGCCCTTGTTTTCGATACTTATTGTTTTGTAAAAATGGGTTATTAATATAGTTACAATAAAGTTTGATGTAATAAAGCGAAGCGTTTTTTAAATATTTAGATTAACTACTGCTATTAAATTCAGGTAAATTTTGCAAGAAATGGTATTGTTTTTGAACATAATTTATGGTACAATAATAATGGTTTAAACCATTAGTAACCATTAAAAAATCAGCATTGAGTTCCATATTATATTGTGCAATCTGATTAAAAGTGTTTTGCGTTATTTTAATTTTTGGCGATTTACACTCAACTAAAACACGAATACTTCCGTCAGAGTTAAACACAACAATATCATATCTTTTTTTTCGATTATTTATTTTTATTTCCTTCTCTACATTAATTAAACTCTTAGGGTATTGCTTTTCGGTTATTAAAAAACGAACACAATTTTGTCGTACCCATTCCTCTGGAGTGAGTACTATAAATTTTTTTCTAATTACATCAAAAATACTTACAATATTTTCGCTATTTTTGAAACGGAATTGATAAGTATGAAAGTTTAGTTTTTGCACTCGGTAAAAATATACATTTATTTTTTCTAAATCAATTTTAACAAATGAATAAAGTAAAAGAAATAATTTCAGAGATAAAAAAAGGAAACACCAAGCCTATTTACTTTTTAATGGGTGAAGAGCCATATTATATAGATGTAATTTCATCTTATATTGAAAAAAACGTGCTTTCTGAAGAAGAAAAAGGATTTAATCAAACCATATTATACGGTAGAGATGTTACTGTAGAAGATATTATTTCTAACGCAAAACGCTATCCTATGATGGCGGAAAAACAAGTAATCATTGTAAAAGAAGCACAGATCCTAATCAAAACTATTGATAAATTAGAAAGTTATGCAGAAAATCCGCAAGCAACTACCATTTTAGTAATTTGTTATAAATATAAAAAATTAGACAAGCGTAAAAAAGTGTACAAAACTATTGCTAAAACAGGAGTGATTTTTGAAAGTAAACGATTGTATGAAAGCAATATGCCTGACTGGATACGGAATGTGCTTGCAGAAAAAAAATATACCATTTCACAAAAAGCATTACAAATGTTGGTGGAATTTTTAGGGGTAGATTTAGGTAAAGTAAATAACGAGTTAGAAAAATTACAATTAGTAATACCGCAACAAACCGAAATTACAGCGCTTCATATTGAAAAAAATATAGGAATCAGTAAAGACTACAATAATTTTGAGTTGCGCAGCGCAGTAGGTGAGCGTAATGTTTTAAAAGCCAATAGTATAATTAATTATTTTTCGCAAAACCCAAAAAGTAACCCAACAATAGTTACTATTTCACTATTGTTTAGTTATTTTTCATTACTGTTAAAATACCATGCAGCACCCGATAAAAATCAATATGCAATAGCTAAAACATTAGGTATAAATCCGTTTTTTGTAAAAGATTATCAAATAGGCGCACGCAATTATCCGATGAAAAAAATAAGTCAAATAATATCGTTATTACGAGACGCAGATATGAAAAGTAAAGGTGTTGGAGCATCTAATTTACCACAAGCAGATTTATTAAAAGAGCTGCTTTTTAAGATAATGCATTAAATTTATTAAAAAACACTCTTGTAAAACCCTAAAAAGGACGTATTTTTGCCTCCACTAAAAAATAAACATGTCCGAAATATCAAATTCAGAATTAGCAGAAAGAAAAGCAGGAAAAGACTTATATAGCTACCAAAAAGGAGCAATTAATAAGATTTTTAGATGCTTTGAAGACGCTCGTGAAGATTATCATTTGTTATATCAATTACCAACAGGTGGCGGTAAAACGGTAATTTTTTCTGAAATAGTAAGGCAATATTTAAAACATCACAAAAAAAAAGTATTGGTAATGACGCATCGTATTGAGCTGTGTAAACAAACATCAAACATGCTTACCGAATTTGGAGTAAACAACAAAGTAATAGACAGTAAAGCAGAATTAGACGATCAAAACCAATACGACTGTTTTGTAGCAATGGTAGAAACGTTAAACAACCGTTTGCAAGACGATAAATTAGATATTTCAGACATCGGATTGATAATTATTGATGAAGCACACTATAATTCATTCACTAAATTATTTAAATATTTCGAAAAATCTTTTATATTAGGAGTAACCGCAACACCTCTAAGTTCTAACGTAAAATTACCAATGAACGATAATTATGACGAACTAATTGTTGGTGAAACTATTGAGTCATTAATATTAAACGGGTTTTTAGCGCAAGCAGAAACCTTTAGTTATAATGTAGGTTTAACCTCATTAGTAGTTGGTGCAAATGGAGATTATACCGTAAAATCGTCAGAAGATTTATACACCAATCAAGACATGTTAAGTAAGCTATTGTACGCTTATGAAACACATTCTAAAAATAAAAAAGTACTCATATTTAATAACGGTATTGCAACATCTTTACACGTGTACGACGTATTTAAAGCAGCGGGTTACCCTATTGCGCATTTAGACAATACCAATAGTAAAAAAGAACGAGCCGCTATATTAAAATGGTTTAAGGAAACGCCAAACGCTATTTTATCATCAGTAAGTATTTTAACTACAGGCTTTGATGAGCCAACCGTTGATGGTATTTTTTTAAACAGAGCAACAAAATCATTAACACTATATTATCAAATGATAGGTAGAGGTTCTCGTATTTTAACCAATAAAAAATCATTTTCTATTGTTGATTTAGGAAATAACTTACATCGTTTTGGGCCTTGGGGAGCAGATTTAGATTGGCAAAAAATATTTAAATCACCAGGTTATTATTTAGATAATATTTTAAGTGATGAAGAGTTAGAAGGTAATTTTAAATACGTAATGCCTGAAGAAATGCGTGCAGAATTTTCAAAATCTAAAAACGTATATTTGGATGTTAAAAAAATGTACATTGAATCGGTAGAAAGCGGAGAATCATCAAAAGTAGTTTTAGAACGTTCCATAGAGCAACACGCTAAAATTTGTATAGAAAATAGTGAAGATGTGTATGACGCCTTGGGTTTGTCTAAAATGTTAGGCGAAGATATTGATTATCGTATAGCACGTTACACCAAGTGCATCAGTAAAAGCACCTATAATTTTGTAAGTTGGTTAAAAGACGACTATCGTAAAAAATTAAGAGCTTATTTACGAGATAACTTTGATACAGATTTTGAAAAAATACATGGGCATCCACCAATAGAAGAATAATGCAACGTAAATATTACATTGTTGAAGTGCAATATTTAGGCTTTCGTTTTCACGGTTGGCAAAAACAACCCAACGTAAAAACGATACAACTAATGATAGAGCGAACTTTAGCGTATGTATTGCAACATAAAAACTTTAAAATTTTAGCAGCAGGACGTACCGATGCAAAAGTATCAGTAAATCAATCTTATTTTGAACTATTTTTAGATGAAGGCCAATTAGATATTCCAGAATTTTTATCACTATTTAACTTAAATTTACCACAAGATATTAAGGTGTTGTCTATCATAAAAACAGATGCTAAGTTTAATATTATACAATGCCCTAAGATAAAAGAATATATATATCTGTTTTCCTTTGGCGAAAAAAACCATCCGTTTGCAGCACCATTTATGGTAAATTTTCCTGAAATATTAGATGTCAATTTAATGCAAGAAGCTGCAATTATATTTGAAGGAACTCATAACTTTAGAAATTATATTTATAAACCCACAATAACCACTCAAACAGAAGTTGCTATAATTACCTGTAAAATTGAAGAAAACACAATATATACCGCTAATTTTTTTCCAGAAAAAAGCTATGTTTTAAAAGTAATAGGAACAGGATTTAAAAGAAATCAAATACGCTTAATAATGGCAAAACTAATACAGTTAGGTAAAGGAGAGTTGAGTATTTTAGACATAAAAACATCTTTAAACAAGCCCGACATCATAGTGCCAATAACATATATAGCACCAGCATCAGGTTTAATTTTAAATAAAGTAACTATTTCATCAGAATTATTGACCGATTTTTAAAAATAATTCTCCGTAAAAACATAAATCAGATTTATTGAAACCCATAGCAAATACTTATCTCAATAACTTACTGAAATCGCCATTAAACCTATTTTTTTTAACGCTTCCCTTTAGTAGCTGTGTCATTCATAAGTTTACCTAAAAGTTTTGGTTATGTTTATAGAATGAAAAAAGAAGCTTTAAAAAATTAAAACTATCTTGAATTTAAGTTGTTGATGTGATTAAAAAGGGCATCATTCTTGCAATTTAGAAACCTATGAGAAAAATAATTGTAATTATAATGTTAGCAGTAAGCTTTACCTCTTTTTCGCAAACAGATGCAGAGTACGAAGTTAAATACATAGTAGACTACTTTTTTGAAGGTTTTCACGCTTCAGATAGTTTAAAAATGAAATCGGTTATGCATAAAAACATGACAATGCAAAGCATACAAGCCAACAAAGAAGGTAATCAGGAGTTAATATATTCAAACATACCTCAATTCTTAAAAATGGTGGTGCAATACGCAAAAGACCAAGGTTGGGAAGAAGAAATGGAAAAATACATCTATAAAATAGACGGGAATATGGCACATGTTTGGACTCCATATCAATTTTATGTAAATGGAATGATGACACATTGTGGAGCCAATTCCATACAGTTAATGAAAAACAAAAAAGAAGGCTGGAAAATAATTTCAATTTTAACTACTCGAAGAAAAAATTGTGGAAATTAAAATTATTTTCCAATCATCTTTTATTTTAATAGTGAGCGCTCTTTTCTTTTACAGCAAAGCGACCTTATGTCTTCTAACCTTTGTTAAATAACAATGTAAATGAACAAAAAACTGACAGATTGTCAGATAAAATGATGTGGCATATAAATTGAATATAGCTTAACAGACAAATTAAAACAAAGTATAATAAATTTAAAAAATAATTAAAAATGAGTAAAATAATAGGAATCGATTTAGGTACAACCAACTCTTGTGTTTCCGTAATGGAAGGTAATGAGCCAGTAGTAATACCTAACGCAGAAGGAAAAAGAACAACACCATCTGTAATTGCCTTTGTAGAAGGTGGTGAAATAAAAGTAGGTGACGCTGCAAAAAGACAAGCAGTAACTAACCCAACAAAAACAGTAGCTTCAATCAAGCGTTTTATGGGAAATAAATTCTCTGAATGCGCTAAAGAAATTGAGCGTACAGCTTATAAAGTAGTAAGAGGAGACAATGATACACCACGTGTAGATATTGATGGGCGTTTATATTCGCCACAAGAATTATCGGCAATGACACTTCAAAAAATGAAGAAAACTGCTGAAGATTATTTAGGAACAGAAGTTACTAGAGCAGTAATTACCGTGCCAGCATATTTTAACGATGCACAACGTCAAGCAACTAAAGAAGCAGGAGAAATTGCAGGTTTAAAAGTAGAGCGTATTATTAATGAACCAACAGCGGCAGCATTAGCATACGGTTTAGATAAAGCAGATGAAGATAAAACAATTGTTGTTTATGATTTAGGTGGTGGTACTTTTGACGTATCTATACTAGAATTAGGTGACGGTGTTTTTGAAGTATTAGCAACAAACGGTGATACACACTTAGGTGGAGACGATTTTGACCAAGCATTAATTGACTGGCTAGCAGAAGAGTTTAAAGCAGAAAACTCAATGGATTTAAAAACAGATCCAATGGCGTTACAACGCTTAAAAGAAGCTGCTGAAAAAGCAAAAATTGAATTATCAGCATCTACGCAAACAGAAATTAACTTACCGTATATTACTGCAGATGCATCAGGACCAAAACACCTAGTAAAAACATTAACAAGAGCTAAATTCGAACAATTATCGGACGACTTAATAAAACGTTCAATGAAACCTTGTAAAAAAGCATTGAAAGATGCAGGTATTTCTTTATCAGATATTGACGAAGTAATTTTAGTAGGAGGATCAACACGTATCCCTAAAATACAAGAAGAAGTAGAAAAGTTTTTCGGAAAAAAACCATCAAAAGGAGTAAATCCAGACGAAGTTGTTGCAATTGGAGCAGCAATACAAGGAGGTGTTTTAACAGGAGATGTTAAAGATGTATTATTATTAGACGTAACACCATTGTCTTTAGGAATAGAAACAATGGGTAATGTAATGTCAGTTTTAATAGAATCAAATACAACAATACCAACTAAAAAATCGCAAGTGTTCTCTACGGCAGCAGACAACCAACCATCAGTAGAAATTCACGTACTACAAGGTGAGCGACCAATGGCAGTAGATAACAAAACAATAGGTAAATTTCATTTAGACGGTTTGCCACCAGCACAAAGAGGAGTGCCTCAAATTGAAGTTGTTTTTGATATTGATGCAAACGGTATAATTAAAGTATCAGCAATAGATAAAGCTACAAATAAAAGTCAAGACATTCGTATTGAAGCTTCATCTGGATTAACAGAAGAAGAAATTAAACGAATGAAACAAGAAGCTGAAGCAAATGCAGACGCAGATAAAATAGCAAAAGAAACAGCTGATAAATTAAACGAAGCAGATTCAATGATTTTTCAAACAGAAAAACAATTGAAAGAATTTGGAGAAAAATTATCTGATGATAAAAAAGCTCCAGTAGAAGCCGCTTTAGAAGAATTAAAGACAGCTTACGAAACTAAAGATATCGCTACTATTACACCAGCATTAGATAAAGTTAACGAAGCTTGGAAAGTAGCGTCTGAAGAAATGTACAAAGCACAAGAAGGTGGTGCAGCTCCAGAAGCAAGTGCAGAGCCTGAAAATGATACAGAAAACGTACAAGATGTAGATTTTGAAGAAGTAAAATAATATTCTTCAAACTTAATAAAAAAGGAAACCGCACTATATTAGTGCGGTTTTTTGTTTACATTTATATCCTTAAAATAGAAACATATTATAAAAGACATCTTTAAGAAGGAAATAAAATAAGAAATAATAGACCGCATAAACGAATTAAAAAAAATCATAAGCACCTAAGTAAGAAAAATGAATGTGAGTAAAATGTTAATACATCGCAATGTAGCCTATAAAATGACGTATAATAGTAAGAACCAAAAATCCAATGCCTTTTGAGTCCACGTTAAAATTATTACTAGAATCCATCAGTTTGTGAAGAAAAAAACCTAAAAAAGGTAAAATAGCATCGCAATTTATAATTAAAAATAATCGTTATTTTAATAATAATAAAAACGATTAATAACTACATTAAAAGACTATAAGCGTCTAGATTATCAACTATATTCAATTTGACGCATAAAACGAATGCTAATTTGAAAACCTATAATAAATCCAATTTTTTTAAGCATACGTATTGCGAGTTTCAAGAGATTTCTCTTGAAGTTTTTAATAAAAATACGACGCACTATAAATCAAAATCAGATAGTCTATATCATTACACTCAAAAAGGAGTGTATCGTTATTCCAATCATTGGGGACGTGTAGCCAATTGCCGTTGGAAACTAATTGCAAATAATAAATTTAAAAATCAAGAATACCATTTAGGTTTTGCAACTTGGATGAGTTTTTGCCCGTTAAATGATACGAGTAAACTTTTTTTTATTGAAATGGACTTTAATAAAAATAAAGTAGATTATCAGCATGTAAAATTATCAGATAAAAAAAACTTGCAGTTATTTACAACGTTAGAAGCTCAAAAAAAAGTAAGACAGATTAGAAAATTATTAAAAGAGACACAATGGGCAAAATATTTTAAGCAAGATATTAAAACTACACGTAAATTAATAATAACCTCCTTAATTAACTCCACCAAAAATATACAAGAAATAAAAAAAGAAGTATTAAATAATTAATTTTGATAGAGATTCACATACTTTAAAATCAAATATTTATTTAAAGAATCTTAAATTCAAGTAGTAAATGCAACTTTTTTGAGGATTAGATATTTGTTTTGTTTTTTCAACAGAAAAGGAATAAACTCTCCTTTCCTCTGAATGGGTAAAAGTTTTTATTTTTCCTCTACTAAAAGTTGTGATATGAGTCATTTAACCGAACACTAAAGGTATACAATTTCTAAGATGTTAGAAAACGGATACAGACAGTCTGAAACTGCAATCGTTATTAAAAAAACAAGTCTGTAGTATTAAGAGAGCTAAAACGCAATATCGACAAGCGTAATGGTATTTATAAACACGATTTAGCAAATCGTAAATACCGATACCGACAGCGATTAAAGTTAGAATATAAACGGTTTTCACCCGAGATTCAAAATAGCATTGAAGAGTTGTTACAAGAGGATTATAGCCCAGAACAAGTTATTGGGACATTACAAACAAGGTAAGCCAACAGTAAGTATAGAGTGAATTTGTCAACATATTTGGGAAGATAAAAAACGGAAAAGGAGTTTGCGTAGACATTTAATAAATCAAGGTAGAAGGTGCGGAAAAAGAGGGGTTACTAAAGATAATAGAGATGTTATTACAGGAAAACATCACAAACAAACAATCGTAACTATAAATGATAGAGCAAGTGGTATGCTAAAAATGAAAAAAATAAACTCTAAAAGTGTTACAAGAAGTTACAGTTGCAATAAATGCACTATTAGAGGACTGGCTGTGCTATTTACATACAATTACATCAGATAATGGAAAAGAGTTTGCGGGGCATAA
>CAZWNY010000009.1:0-19707 GCA_964635575.1 uncultured Kordia sp.
TTTAAAGATTTAAGTTCGGTAAAAATAATAGCAGTCGATGGTGAAAAATCACCTATTCATATGGTTTATTCACATGATCTTGTTAGAATAAGCTATAAACAGGTAAAAAAAATAATCAAATTACCGCAATAAAACTTATTAGAGATTCTTGATGTGTCTGGGGAATAAAGTGAGTTTTGATAATATGGGAACTCAAATGTATATATAATGATGCTAATTATCTATTGGATGAAAAGGTAAGCAATCAAACAGATACAAGGTTAATTTAGGTTTTTAAAACGAATATAAAAACTTAAAAAATAAAGTAGAAACAAAAAGTGTTCGAGAATTTAAAAATAGTGATAAAGAGAATCTACATGTTTTTATATATCAATTCTAAAAAATGACGCTTCGTGTTTTTAATTTACAATACGTTTTTGAAAATAAATTATTGAACATTGGATGTTAATTTTTTTAAAATTAAAGAATACCACCTAAAGCATACTTTATTTTCAATTCAGCCTCTTGCCTTTTAGTGATTAATTCAATAAACTTTAACTGTGTTTTAATAAAATTAAGTTCTCTGTAGTTTACTAAAAATAAAGAGCTTTCTCCTGCGTCAAACAATTTTTGTTCACCTTTAACTAATAGGGTATAGTTTTTAATGGTTTCTAAGTATAAGTTTACTTGTTTTTTTGCAGTTTTCCATTGATTTTTTGCTGCAATTACTTTGTATTTTAACGTTTCTCTTTTGTTGTCTAATAGGTAATTAGATTCCTCTAGTTTTAGAGTTGCAAGTTTTAATGCACCTCTTTCTTTTCTTAAAAATAAAGGTACTTGAAAGGCTAAGCCCCAAGTGTAATTGTTAATTGAAAAATTATTGATTGCTTGATTTCCAGTATTTTCGGCAATAGGATTGTATTTTAAATTAATAATAGGTAATAGTTTATTTTTTTTAAATTTTCGATCAATATTTAATTGACTAATTTTTAATACCGATTTTTCTAATTCAGGATGAAAACGAAGTAAAGAGTCTATTTTTTGAATTTGATATTCTTCAATAGTTGTTTGTATGTTATCTAATGGGTTAGGTGTTGTATTTTCTTTTAACTCTAAAGGGATATTTCCGTTTTCCCAAAGATATGTAGCAAGAAAAGCAGATGCGTTTAAATAAGTAAGTTCTGCTTGCTGTAAATTAAGCAACCTATTTTGTACTTGTATTTCTGCTTCGGTGTTGTTAATAGCTGGTTTGTCACCATATTGTACTGCAATTTTTACGCCATCATATCTTAATTTTGCAAGTTGATATGCTTCTTTGTGTATTAATAATGTTTGGTGTGCTTTAAACCATTTCCAGTATGTTAAACCTGCTTGTAGGTTCAACTCATTTAATAATAATAGTTTTTCGGCTTCTGATATTTGTAAAAAAAGTTTTGCTTTTTTAAGTTCTGCTCTACGTTTATCAATAAATAAACCTTGTCCGACAGGCATAGAAATTCCTGCATATAATAATCCATTGTTGGTAGTGTTGTTTTCGGAGTTTAAAAAAACCCCTTCATTTTGTTCAAACCCTCCATTTAATTCAATACCAAACCAAGTCGGTATTTTTAAACCTGCATTTATCCGATTGTAATATTCGGTATTTTTAAAGTTTTTTTGATCAATATTAGTATTAATTTTTGGGTCAAAAGCACCTCTGGATTCTAGCAAAACCGCTTTTCCTTTTTCACGTTGTATGTTTGCTTGTTTTGCGTATGGATGTTCATTTTTAACAATAGTTAAAAAATCAGAATAACTTAAAATAGTTTGCGTATTATTTTGAGCTATTGCGTAAAAACTAAAGAAATAAAAAATAAAAAATTTAACATTTCTAAATAATGTAAATAGTTGTGTTTTCATGATTATTTTTTATTTACTTGGATGTAGTAATCAGGAGGAAAACCATTTGAGTTACGCCACAACTCATACCATATCGAAACTTTATTAAGTAATAGTAAATTTCTTGTTCCGCCTCCAACTCGGAGTGCATCAGGCCAAGTGTGATCATTTTTGTCGGCTGCTACTAAAACACGATACATTCCGTTGTCGCTTATAAATTGATCTATGGCATATACTGTTCCTCCGTAGGTTCCATGTGAAATAGTTGGCCATCCAGAAAAAACAATTGCTGGCCATCCATCAAATTGAATACGAACATTCTCATTTATTTGAACTAAAGGAAGGTCGATTGGTTTGATAAACATTTCTATTGCCAATTCATAACCTTCGGGCATTATACTTACAATTCTACTTCCTTGTTTAATAGATTCGCCAATTCCTGATTGAATAGTTCTTGCAATGTAACCATTTTGAGGGCTAGTAATGTAATACATATTAGAGCGAATATTGTAACTCGAAAGTTTATTTTTTAATTTCGAAACACTTACTTTGGCGTCATACATACTAGAAAAAGCGGTGAATTTATCAGATTTTGATTTCGCAATTTTTTCGCTATATTCTGCTGCAGTAGCGTTATTGGAAACAACTACATTTATCACTTTGTTTTTACTGGTAAGAAATTTATTTTCTTTAAACACTAAATCGGCTTGTGCTTTTTGCATTTCTTTGTTGCGTTTTTCTAAATCTGTTAATGATTTCAGACCTTCTTTTTGTAACTCTTCCATGCGTTTAAACTGAGCTTTAGCAATATCATAATTAATAATAGCTGCTTGATGCGCCATGCTATCACTGATAACCAATAACTTAGCTTGTTTAAGTTTGTTAGAATATTCTTCTTCTTTTAATTTAGCGGTTTTAATTAGTGCGCTAATTTGATTGTTTAGTGCATTTGCTTTTTCTTGATATGCACCTACAGCGCTAGATTTTGAATTTATTTGGTTCTTTGTATTGTCTAATAAATTAGGATCTAGGTATTCACTTTTTATTTCAGATATAAAAATAATAGTATCTCCTTTTTTCACATAATCTCCTTCTTGAATATACCATTTTTCTATTCTTCCTGAAATCATAGATTGAATAGTTTGTGGGCGTTTTTCAGGTGTTAATGTAGTTATGGTACCGCTTGCTTGTATGTTTTGTGTCCATGGCAAAAACATACTAATTAAAAGTACTAAAAAAACAAGACCTATTATTTGTAGCAAAGTACGGTTTGTTTTTTTACTTTCTACATAAGCGTATGATTTGTATTTTTTTAAGTCTATATCTTTTTCTGAAATATTTTTTTCTGAAATGTTAAGCATAATTAATTAGATTTAAATTTTACAGTAGTCTTAATTTCATGATAACTCCCAGAATTTATAATAATTCCTTTTTCTAAAACAATTATTTTATCTGCCTTTTGAGCGATATAGTCAATGTTGGAAATTAAAATAATAGTCCATTTGTTTTCTTTGTTTAAAAGGAAATTAATTATTTTTTTAGTAGTATGATAATCTAAGTATTCAAATGTATTATCTAATAAAAGTAATTTGGGTTTAGAAACAATGCTTCTTGCCAAAAGTAATTTAATTATTATTCTTTCGGGCAACCCTATTCCTTGTGAATTTAATTTAGTATAGTAACCTTTAGGTTGGGTTTTAATAAAGTCGTAAAGCCCTAAGTTTTCGATTGCCCATTGCACGTCTTTAAAGCTTACTTTTTTTCTTCCTAAAGTAATGTTTTCCAAAATTGTACTTTCAAAAAGGTGTTCTAGTCTTAAGTGTTCACCAACATGCTCCCTAAGTGAAGTTAAAGATAAATTTCCGATAGGTAATTTATTGTATGCAATTGTTCCGTTTTGTGGTTTGTATAAACCAGATAAAATTTGCAATAAAGTGCTTTTTCCTGAACTGTAATCTCCTGTTAATAATAAGACTTCTCCTTCATTAACCTGAAAAGAAATGTTAGTTAATGTGCTTTTAGTTGCTTCAGAATGATGAAAAGATAAGTTAGTAACCTCTATATTGATGCCATTACTATTGTTAGGTATTTCTAAATTCATTCCTGTATCTCGGTCTAATTCAATGTCTGTAACTTGTCCTATTTTTTCTAAAGCGGTTAAAATATCGTAGATAGATTCAATGCTAAGGATTAGTTTTTCTACAGAAACCATTACAATAATAATAATAATTTCAGCTGCAATAAACTGCCCAATATTCATTTGTTGATTCATCACTAAGACACCTCCAATAGCTAATAAGCCTATAGTTACAATTGTTTTAAAAACAATTAAATACGAGTATTGTTTAATAAGTACTTTAAAATGATTTTCTCGTGCAATTAAATAATTTTGCACGTAATAATCGGTTTTTTTAAACGGATAATCGGTTTTTCCACTTAATTTAAAAGTTAGTGCAGACCGAGATAATTCTTGTAGCCAATACACAACTTTGTATTTAAATTTAGATTCTTGTAAACTGCTTTCCATTCCTTTATATGCAGTAAAAATAAATATAAAATAGATTAAAATCAATAGAATTACGCTAAATAAAATGAAAAAAGGATGGTAAAAAGAAAGTAATAATAGACTAAAAACAACAATAAAAAATGCAGAAGAAAAGTCGATAAGAATTTTAGAAAGCGATTTTTGAATAGAAATAACTTCAAAAAAACGATTCATTAATTCAGTTGAATATCGTTTACTTAATTCTTTCATTCGAATTTTAGGTACTCGGTATGCAAATTCAAAAGCAGCTTTTGTGAAAATTTTTTGTTGTAAATTTTCTGAAATTCGTAATTGAAAAATCTTAAAAACACCACTAATAATAGTTCCTAAGGTTACAAATGCAATTAAAATTACCCAAGAGCTATTTATTCTTCCGCCTTGTATTAAATTTACAATAGACTGTATTCCAAGTGGAAGTGACAAACTAATTAAACCACTAAAAATAGAATATAAGTGGATATTTCTTACTTCCTTTACATCGGGTTTTAATAACTTCCAAAATCGTTGAATAGGTGTAATGTTCGTTACTTTCATAGTGCTTTTAGAGTAAATTATATAGGGACAAATATAATACTACTTATTGTATATATGAAAACTATAATTGAATACTTTTTGTTTAAAATTTAAACAAACCACTTTGTGTAATAGTTGTGTGCAGGGTTTTTTGAGTAAATATTTTTACTTATTTTAGTGTTAATAAATAAAGAGATTAAATATTTATAATTACGAAAACAGATTAATAACTAATATAAATATTAGGTTTGAAGCTGATAAAAGTAAGTTTTTAATTCGTTTTTCTTGATAATTGCATAAAAAAAGAATGCATTTTTTGAAGAATTATTTAGGTGTTTGGGGTAGTTATTTTTGCTTCAAAAAGGGTTGTAAAATGTTTGATTATTTTTTGTTTTACTAATTCAATATCAACTTCTTTTACGCCTAGTTCTACGTGTAAAGAAGTTACTGATTTTCCTTTAATTCCACAAGGTATAATGTTATCAAAATAACCTAAATCTACATTTACGTTTAACGCAAACCCATGCATGGTAACCCATCTACTTGCTCGTACTCCTAAAGCACAAATTTTACGAACAAAAGGAGTGTCAATGCCTATCCAAACGCCAGTTTCTCCTTTGATTCTAGACGATTTTATGCCGTATTCAGCTAAGGTTAATATAATGCTTTCTTCTAGTAAACGTAAGTATTTGTGAATGTCGGTAAAAAAATTTTCTAAATCTAAAATAGGGTAGCCAACAATTTGTCCTGGTCCGTGATATGTAATATCGCCACCTCTGTTTATTTTGTAAAACGTAGCGTTTTTTTCGGACAGTTGTGCTTCATTAAGTAATAAATTAGCTAAGCTGCCACTTTTTCCTAAAGTATAAACATTTGGGTGTTCTACGTATAAAAAATGATTATCGGTAAGCGTTTGAGTATTTTCTTTTCGGTTTTTAATTTTTGTATCAACAATAGCTTTAAATAGAGTGTCTTGATATTCCCAAGTTTCTTTGTAGTCTTTTACACCTAAATCTTGAAATTGTATTTTCTTGTTTTTAATCATTTTGTAAAAAAAGCTATGTGGTTGCAAAAATAATAGAAATGGATGTATTTTTAGTTGTTTTATAAAATTTTATAAAACAACTAAAGGAACAGCATCAATTCGTTAAATCAAAAAAATCCCTAACTGCTAGGTGGTTCAAAAGTTATTGAATACTAAATTTATTTTTTCTTTTTAGGCAATCTTTATTTATTTAGTATAATTTGCTTTGTTAATCTTTTATTGCCTTGTTGTATTTTTAATAGATATACGCCGTTTGCAACTGCGCTAAAATTTACTGTATTTTTAAATACTGTTGAAGTTGATGTTCTTTTAGTTTCAAAAACCTTTCTTCCTTGCACATCATGTAAATCAATTAATACATCTTCATTTGATGCTGAATTAATTTGAATATTTACGATTCCAGTTGTTGGATTAGGGTATATTAGTAAATCTTTTACATCAAATTCACTTACAGATAATACTGATGATATTCCTGTTACTACTAATGAAAATTTTTGACTACCATCTGTTAGTGTCCATTTGTGTACTACTGTTATCGTATATACGCCATTTGCTGCATTTACATCTACTCTTTCAAAAGGGTCAACTATATTGTCTGCTTGAGTATTTGTAGATACACTTATTAACTTCCACGGCATAAATGTATTAGTTCCTTGTGTTATTCTAATATCTAAATCGTTAACTAATCTAGGTGTAGTATCGTTTGCGTTTGTATTATTTACTGTTCCAGGTAAATCTGTCCAAGAAATAGATGCTAATAAAGGTGTAGTGCCGTTTGATTGCACAGTTAATGTGTAAGTTTCTCCGTCTGTTAGCTCTTCTTCCGAAATAAAAGATTGTGTTCCGTTTGTGGTTATTGCTTCTGCAGCTGCTTTTGTATTCATTAATCCCCAGCCAGATTCCGCATTGGGTCCAGGTGATCCTGTATCTATATTATCTGCCGTATGCAAGGCCAAACCTTTTAAAGTTGCTGCTCTCATAAAAGATCCATTTTCTTGATTGTAATGCTGTTGTAATAATAATAAAGAACCACATACATTAGGAGAAGCCATTGATGTTCCTGTAATTGCAAAATATGAGTTGTCTGAGTCTTCAAAAGTAGAATAGACATCTGTGCCGTTACCCATAATATCTGGTTTTATACGGTAATCGTCTGTTGGGCCTTCGCTACTAGAGCTATTTCTAGTTACAAAACCTAAACTTCCATCGAGGTTAATGTTTGCATCAATCCCATTTGCTACTACCATACTATTTTTTGAAACTCCATGAGATGACAGTTTATCGTAACTACTATTTCCATCTAACGGATTACCATTAGTAGTATTGTTATTTCCATCGTTTCCTGCAGCTACTACCATTAAATAATAAGGTGTATTATGCATTAACACATCCCAATCTCTAGCGTCAGAAGTGTATGCTCCAAGCCATGAGTTTGGTATTGAGTTAATAGCGTAGCCATACGAATGGTTTGATAATAGCATTCCGTTTCCTGCAGCAGAAATTGCTTCTCCTATGTCATTATTCCAATCATATCCTATTCCGATTGCCTTTGGAGCCATGCCTTTTGCGTTTGAATCATTTCCTTTGGCTATTATAGTTCCCATAACATGCGCTGCGTGAAAATGTAGGTCTGTAGTGCCATCTCCTATCGAAAAACGAGAAGATGCGCCAAACGTATTGTATTCTTGGTGTGTTCCTCTAGCTAAACCGCCATCCCAAACATGAGCTGTCATTCCTTGTCCTTCTACATTTAACCCTAAAACTCCACCATTATGTAAATAATTTGCACGTGTAGAGACTCCTGCAGTTAAATTATAAGTTCGATTATAAATTACACGTCCATTTTTTGTGATTTTTTTCATTTCAAACAGTGTTCCGTTTTTATCTGTATAGCGAACAGGTGTGTTGTTTAAACGAGCGTATTCTTCAATTTTTTGTCTGTCTTTTTTATATTGTGTGTTAAATTTTTCTGCTAAGTTATTTAATTTCTCTTGGTTGTAATTTTTTGTAATTTGCTTAATTTCTTCCAAGTTTTGTGAACTTATAGAGAAGCTTACTAATAAAAGAAAAGCGATAATGATTTTTGAGAGGTATTTGTTTTTCATAATATTTTTTTTGGGTATTTTTTTCAAATATAAGTAATTTTGAGTAATATTAATAGTAAGGTTTAGTAAAAAAAGTAGATAATGAGTATATTAATAACTCCATTTAAGTTTCTTAGTTTGGTTTGTATAAGTTAGGTGGTTTCGTTAAAAACTGTTTTTAAGTTATTAGATAATGATTAAATTAACAGTGTTTAGTCTTTAAAACAGAACTCTGCAAAAAAATATTTAAAAAATATTCGTAATAATGATATAATAAACTAAAGCTAAAAGCAATTGTAATTAATTAGGCATTAAAGCCGTAAATTTATTTGGATTAGCTTCGTGCATAATGCCATAAATTTTTTCAAAAATATCTTCTGCGGATGGTTTAGAGAAATAATCTCCGTCTGTTCCGTATGCAGGACGATGTTCTTTTGCGGCAAGTGTTTCTGGTTTGCTATCTAAATATTGATATGCGTTTTGATTTTCTAAAATTTCTTGCATAATATATGCCGATCCACCTCCAGAAACATCTTCGTCTATTACTAGTAATCGATTTGTTTTTTGCACACTTTTAATAATGTCTTTACTTAAATCAAATGGCATAAGTGATTGTACATCAATTATTTCTATATCAATACCAACTTGCAATAATTCTTTAGCAACTTCCGCTATAATTCGTAAGGTAGATCCGTAAGAAACTACAGTGATATCGTTACCTTCTTTTATGGTTTCTACGACTCCTAATGGGGTTTTAAACTCGCCTAAATTGGTTGGTAATTGTTCTTTTAAACGGTAACCATTTAAACATTCAATAACCAAGGCAGGCTCATCAGCCTCTAAAAGGGTGTTATAAAACCCTGCTGCTTTTGTCATGTTACGAGGTACTAAAATATGAATGCCTTTTAGTAAATTAACCAAACCGCCCATTTGTGATCCTGAATGCCAAATGCCTTCTAAACGATGGCCACGAGTTCGTACAATTACAGGTGCTTTCTGCCTTCCGTTTGTACGATATTGTACGGTTGCTAAATCGTCCGACATAATTTGTAATGCATATAAAATATAATCTAAATACTGTATTTCTGCAATTGGGCGTAACCCACGCATTGCCATACCAATACCTTGACCTAAAATAGTTGCTTCTCTAATGCCAACATCTGCAACTCTGAGTTCGCCATATTTTTCTTGTAAACCTTCTAGTCCTTGATTTACTTCTCCAAATATTAAAACTTCTGGTTTGTTGCTAAAAATGGCATCAAAATTATCACGTAATACAATACGAGCATCTACCATTTCTTCTGTATCCGCATAAACAGGTAGCACTTCTTTAATTTTAGATGCCGTACCGGTATATAAATGTGCACTATATTTAGGTTGTATAGTTGCTTTATATTGCTTTATCCAATTAATAATTGCCGTTTTTTCAGTTGAATTTTCGTTAATTACATAGCGTAATATTTTTCTAGCGGCAGATAAATTGTCCTTACGGTTCGGTTCTTTTATTGCTGATAAAGCATTTACATGTTTTTCGATAAATACCTTATTGTTAGATTTTTCAGACAGATTATTTAACAAGTCTACTATTTCTTTTTGTTCTGCTATAATAGGTTGCATAAATGCTTCCCATGCTTCTTTTTTACCTAAACGGACTTGTTTTTTTATATCTTTTTCTATTACAAGAGCTTCATCTTCTGTAAAAATATTATTTTCTAACATCCAAGTACGCATTTTGGATAAGCAATCGTATTCAATTTCCCAGGCTAAACGTTCTTTAGATTTGTAACGTTCGTGTGAACCTGACGTGGAGTGACCTTGTGGTTGTGTTAATTCTTTTACGTGAATTAAAATAGGGCAGTGGTCTTTACGGGCAATGGTTGCGGCGCGTTGATATACGTCTATTAAATTAGGGTAATCCCAACCTTTAACGGTAAATATTTCATATCCTTTATTGTTTTCATCACGTTGAAAGCCTTTTAATACTTCCGAAATATCTTCTTTTGTAGTTTGATGCTTTGCGTGTACCGAAATTCCGTACTCATCATCCCAAACATTCATTATCATTGGTACCTGTAAAACACCTGCCGCATTTATGGTTTCAAAAAACAAACCTTCACTTGTACTAGCGTTACCGATAGTTCCCCAAGCTATTTCGTTTCCATTTTTTGAAAACAATTCAGTGTTTATTCCAGATACGTTTCTATATATTTTAGAGGCTTGTGCTAAGCCTAATAAACGCGGCATTTGACCTGCGGTAGGAGAAATATCTGAGCTGGAATTTTTTTGTTGCGTTAGGTTTTTCCAACTACCATCTTTATGTAAACTTTGTGTTGCAAAATGGCCTCCCATTTGGCGTCCTCCAGACATGGGTTCTTTTTCTGAATCGGTATGTGCATAAATACCTGCAAAAAATTGAGGTATAGTTAATGCCCCAATAGCCATCATAAAGGTTTGGTCACGGTAATATCCTGATCTAAAATCACCATTTTTAAACGCTTTTGCCATGGCAAGTTGTGGGATTTCTTTGCCATCACCAAAAATTCCAAATTTCGCTTTACCTGTCAAAACTTCACGTCTTCCTAATAAACTACACTCTCTACTAGTAACGGCTATTTTATAATCGCTTAATACCTCAGCTTTAAAATCGTTAAAAGTAATCTCGGTTTTTGTAGTTTTTGAATCGTTCATAATCTTGTCTATTTTAGGTAAAACGCAAAAGTATGAAAAAAAAAGGTTTTTTAGCAAAAAGAAATCATACTAATACTTTACTATATTCATTAGATTTTTGAAGCACCAAATAACTGTGGAAAAAATAAAGTAGTTTTTTATGTTTTTTTTTGATGCTATTTTCTATTGTCTTTTTTAATACTATTGTTTAGTTATAAAATATTCCGAAATAAACGATTTATTGAACTATTTTGTATGTTATAATGATGTAAAATTTGTATTCCGGATAAAAAAAGTATTTGATAAACTTTAAAACAAGGTTATGTATTTTTATTTGTAATAAAAAACTAAGTATCTTCTACTTAGAAGCTCAAAAAAAGAACTAATTATTGAGTATATTGAGGTAGAATCATGTTCTATTTATTGCAGATGAATTATAAATGCTAAAAAAACGAGTATACAATTTATTTTTATCTTTAAGGGTAGCGGTCTTTTTTCTGAATACTGTATCTTTGCCCAAAATAAAAGAATACAAATGATGACTTTTGAAAATTTAAACCTATCCAAACAACTTAGCTATGCGTTAGAAGATTTAGGGTTTGTAACACCAACCCCAATACAAGCAGAGGCATTTAACATTGTTCGATCAGGAACAGATGTAGTCGGTATAGCACAAACAGGTACTGGTAAAACATTTGCATATATGATGCCTGTTTTATCTGATTTAAAGTTTTCAAAGCAAATTAACCCACGTATTATGGTATTAGTACCAACTCGTGAGTTAGTAATACAAGTAGTTGAAGAAATCGAAAAACTATCAAAATACATTAATTTACGTGTTTTAGGTGTATATGGAGGAACTAATATTAATACTCAAAAACAAGCAGTGGCACAAGGAGTCGATGTTATTGTAGCAACTCCAGGGCGTTTGTATGATTTGGCAGTAAGTAGAACGTTACAATTAAAATCAATACAAAAATTAATTATTGATGAGGTAGATGTAATGCTCGATTTAGGATTTCGTTTTCAACTCTTAAATATTTTTGATGTATTACCTAAAAAACGTCAAAACATAATGTTTTCCGCAACAATGACGGATGATGTAGACGAGTTAATTGTAGATTTTTTTACAGCACCTCAAAAAATCCAAATTGCAGTTTCAGGTACACCACTTGACAATATTGCACAAAATTGTTACGATGTACCTAACTTTTATACCAAAGTAAATTTATTAATATATTTAATAAAAAACAAAACGGAATACAAAAAAGTACTAGTATTTGTGTCTAATAAAAAAAGTGCCGATCGTTTATTTGAAGCATTGGAAGAGCGTTTTGCAACGGAACTATGTGTAATACATTCTAATAAAACACAGAACTATCGTATTCGTTCTATTCGTCAGTTTGATGCAGGTGCTAATCGTATTTTAGTAGCTACAGATGTAATGGCACGTGGTTTAGATTTAGATGAAATATCGCACGTATTTAATTTTGACACTCCTAATTTTCCTGAAAACTACATGCATCGTATTGGTAGAACAGGTAGAGCAAAACACGAAGGAAAAACGACCTTATTTACTACAGAAAAAGAGCAAGAACTAAAAGACACTATTGAAGAGTTAATGCAGTATGAAATTCCGAAGTTAGCATTTCCAGAAGAAGTAGAAATAGCCACACGCTTAACTCCTGAAGAACAACCTGAGAATTACGAACCTAATAATCCAAATAAAAGAGGTGGAGATGAGCATGTTCCTGGGCCAGCATTTCATGATAAAAGTGAAAAAAATAGTAAAATCAACCAAGGTGGTTCTTATAGAAGGGAAATTGCTAAAAAATATAAAAAGCCCAAAACAAAAGGAGATAAAACTTACAACATGCGCAATAAGAAAAAATAAATAAATGTTAAAACTATTAAATAAACAAGAGTTACATAATTTAGCGATGAATCATGTAGGGAAAGACTTAGAGAAGCGTGGTTTTGAATTTGTTGCAATTAATAGCGCGTTAAAACGGCATCCGCAGTTTGTGTGTGTCGATAAAAATAACCAATACTATTTTGTAATTGTAAAAGCAGTATTATTACCTAAAAACCCTAATAATTATGACTTAGTTTGGATGGAAACCTTTAAAAAACATGCACATAGTAAAAATGCAATAGTGTTATATGCAGGTGTTGGTTTAGGAAACCCAAACGGAGAAAATTTACCCATATATTTAAACGAAGAATATTTAATAGAATACAACGGAATTCAAGTATTAAAAATAAATTTAAACTAAATATGATTAATCTATTTTTTACATTAGGTTATGTTTAATTAATGCCAATTTTTTCCGTAATAAAGATGAAAAAAGTATATTTTATAGTACTGATGTTAGCAATCATTTCTTGTAAAAAAGAAATACAAAATCCAATATTTACGAGTACTATTGTTTCAGGTGCTGTATTTGGCACGTATTATAAAATTCAGGTTTTTGATACGCTTCAGTATAATTACGAAAAACAATACGATAGTTTGTTTTTTGAAGTTAATAAATCGATGTCAACGTATTGGAATAACTCCGATATTACGAGGATAAATAAAGGAGATACAACCATAGTAGTAGACCATCACTTTAAAAAAGTATTTACAATATCTAAAGATGTTTATACTGAAACTAAAGGTTATTTTGATCCTACAATTGGTGTTTTAGTAAATGCTTGGGATTTTGGTCCAACAGGTAAAATAGCAAATTTAGATAGCTTAAAAATAAATAATTTAATGCAAACAGTAGGCTTTAATAATGTAAAATTGCAGAAAAATAAAATAAAAAAACTTCAAAATACATTTATCGATTTTAATGCTGTAGCAAAAGGATATGGATTAGATGTAATTTCCGAATTTTTAACATCAAAAGGTCATCAAAATTATCTCATTGATATTGGCGGAGAAATTGTAGCAAAAGGTAATAATTTAATAAAAAACAAACCTTTTAAGATCGGAATTGAAAAGCCAAACTTCAATAATTCGCAAAGTCAACAAATAGCAATAACACTACATAATGTAGCAATGGCAACCTCTGGTGTATATCGTAAATTTAAAATAGACGAAAACGGTAAGCGTTATGCGCATATTATTAATCCAAAAACAGGCTATCCAAGTAAAACAAATATTTTAAGTGTATCAGTAATTGCACCTACTTGTGCAGTAGCAGATGCGTATGCAACCGCTTTTAAAGCAATGGGAATAGCTAAGGTAAAAACGCTTTTAAGAACACATCCTGAATTAAAAATTTATTTTATTTATGAAAATGAATCTCAAAAACTACAAACTTTAGCATTAAATGGGTTTCCTGAAAAATAAATATTATTTCTCAGAATTTCAAAAAGCACCCTATAATAGAAGAGAAACGTTTTAATTTGGAAAAAAAATAGACGAAGAAACTATTTTTGATGCAAGAAGCATTTACTTAGGGTTTGAAGTAATGAAAGAAGTAAGTCATCCAGAAAGTGATTAGGCGTGGAATTTTTAAGAATCCACTAAAAAAATTTCTTGAAAAACAGGTGCCAGTTTGGTAATAGAGATGTTTGGGTAGGCAATGCAGATGCTGAAAGATGGTCTAATTTAACAGGAGTTAATAGTACACTCCTATTTTATTTGATGTATTCCCAAAAGCAACTTGGTTTACTAAACCTCTAAATGTAACTGAAGTTTGTATACAAATCGGACATTTAGTAACATCACTATGTGAAATAATAATTAATTTAGTACTTATAACGGGTAAACGTTTTAAAAGTTACCCTTATCATCAATTAATACATGTAAATAAGCAGGGAAGTTATCGTGTAAATACCTCGTGTCAGCGTATTGATAATATTAAAAAAAAATACCGTGGTTTGTATTGCCTCCTTTGTAGGAATGGTATTATAAAAAAACCGACTGATTTTAAACGTAAAATAATTATTTTAATACTTCTATTAAAGGATTTCCACTGCATCCATTTGGAAAAGAAATACCAAGTAAGGCAGAAATAGTAGGTGCAATATCAACGACTTCCGTTCTATTAAAAGAGCTTCCTTTTTTTATTCCGTTTCCGTAAAAAAGTAACGGAACATGTGTGTCATAGCTAAAACTACTACCATGAGTAGATCCTTTTTCAGGATAACTAATTACCGAAGGTTCTAGTACAAAAACAACATCTCCAGAACGTTTTTGATGAAAACCGTTTTGTAGCAACATGCCTATGCCTGTTGTAAACTGAGTGTTGCTTAGTGTTTTTGAGGTATATGCCTTGCCAATATGTTTAAAAGAAACAATTTTGAGAGCTAAGAACTCTTGAATTTCAATTAAGTTTAAATTAAGATCTGAAATTAATTTTCTGTTTAAAAAAAGATGTTGGTTTGATATTTTTTTTAACAAATTTTCATGTTTAAATTTTTTAAGTAAAGATGTTTCAACTTGTTTTTTAAATGCTTTATTATTAAAATATCCTGCGGGTATTTTTTGTGAGGTTAAAAAATGAGGCACATGTATAGCGCCATGATCTGCCGTTAAAAATAAGGTGTAATTTTTTGCACCAACCTGAGTGTCTAAGTATTTAAAAAGTTTTTCTAAACTACGGTCTAAGCGAATATAAGTGTCTTCAATCTCTATAGAGTTTACCCCAAATTGATGCCCTACATAATCGGTAGCAGAATAACTAATTGTTAAAATATCCGTAATATCATCGACACCTAATTGTTCGTGTTTTATTGCCTGAATAGCAAAGTCGGTAGTCATATCGTTACCAAAAGGAGTTGCTTTTAAAATATCAAATCCTTTATTTGTAGGCGCCAACTCTTTTAGGTTATACGGAAAAGTAGCCGTTTCTTTTCCTTTAAAAGGATGCTCAAATGTGTTGTTGTCATTTCCGCTTTCAGTATATTTATGTATCGGTAAAATGGTGTTCCAAACTTGTAAATAAGTACTGATTTTGGTATTGAAGTTCGTTACCCAATTTGGTAGTTTTTGTTTATAATATGTGCTAGTAATCCATTTCCCTTCTTTTTTTCCGCTAAACCAATATGCTGCATCTGCGCTGTGTCCTGCTGATAAAATAGCGCCTCTATCTTTTAAAGAAATACCGATTACTTTTGCTTGTTGTTGCGTATGTAATTTTAATTGATCGGAAAACGTGGTAGTTTTCATGTTTTTTGGTGACATTTTTTCTTTATCACTGTTAATTCCGACAGCATTTACAGTGTTATCGGAAGTGCAATACACATTTTGGTCAGCATATTTATCATACCAATTGTTTCCAATAATACCATGATTCATTGGCGAAGTTCCTGTAAAAATAGAAGCGTGACCAGGACCAGTGTACGTAGGAACATAATTAAAATGATGATTTTTATAATTAAAACCATCATTAATTAATCGATTAAAACCATCAGCACCAAATTTATCTGTAAAACGAGTTAAATAATCGTATCGCATTTGATCCACTACAATTCCAATTACTATTTTAGGATGTATTTTTCTGTTTTTTTGAACGGTATTTTGTTGTGTTTTACAATAAGTAAAGAAAAGTATTATTAATAGAATCGCTATTTTTTTCATGAAATATGTATAAATAATATTTGTAATATAAATCAAAAATACTGTTTTTTAACGAATAATTAATTTTTAAAATCAACTAAAAAAACCAAAAGAAAGTATATTTAAAAAAAAATAAACCAATAATTAGGTTGTTGTCAATATTACGATTCACTTAAAAACAAGGATATTTATAGGTTCAATACAAAATAAGATGGTATAGTTATTTGAGAATATTTTTTTATAAATAATTTAGTGAATAACTTTTTTAAAAACCTATTAAAATCGAAAATAAGAATCTTATTTTTGTAACAATGAAAGCAAGTATAGAAAAATATATAAATCAGTTAAATACTGCACAACGAGAAGCTACTTTACATAAAGAAGGACCTATGATTGTTATTGCAGGCGCAGGATCAGGAAAAACAAGAGTATTAACATTTCGTATCGCATATTTAATGAGCGAAGGAGTGGATGCTTTTAATATTTTATCGTTAACCTTTACCAATAAAGCAGCACGAGAAATGAAAAATCGTATTGCTAAAATTGTTGGTGGCACAGAAACAAAAAACTTATGGATGGGAACATTTCATTCTGTATTTGCTAAAATATTACGAATTGAAGGGCATCATTTGGGTTACCCATCTAACTTTACTATTTATGACACACAAGATTCTCAACGTTTAATTTCTGCCATAATTAAAGAAAAAGGATTAGACAAGGATGTATATAAATACAAACAAGTACATAGCCGAATATCATCTTACAAAAATAGTTTAATTACCGTTAATGCATACCAAAAAAATGTAGAGTTACAAGAAGCTGATGCAATGGCAAAACGCCCGCGAATGGGTGAAATTTATCAAGAATATGTAAATAGATGTTTCAAATCTGGAGCAATGGATTTTGACGATTTACTTTTACGCACCAACGAGTTATTAACTCGTTTTCCTGAAGTATTAGCTAAATATCAAAATCGTTTTCGATATATTTTGGTAGATGAGTACCAAGATACCAATCACTCACAATATTTAATTGTACGCGCATTGGCAGATCGGTTTCAAAATATATGTGTAGTTGGTGATGATGCACAAAGTATTTATGCTTTTCGAGGAGCAAATATTAATAACATTTTAAATTTTCAGAAAGATTATAGTGATGTGGCAATGTTTCGTTTGGAACAAAATTACCGTTCCACAAAAAATATTGTAGAAGCAGCAAACTCTATAATAGAACACAATAAAACGAAGTTAGATAAAGAAGTTTGGACACATAATGAAGACGGAGCAAAAATAAAAGTAAATCGATTAATCAATGATGGAGAAGAAGGACGTTTTGTAGCAAGTTCTATTTTTGAAAATCAAATGGAACATCAGCTAAAAAACAGTGATTTTGCAATTTTATATCGTACAAACGCACAGTCTAGAGCAATGGAAGACGCATTGCGTAAACGAAATATACCGTATCGTATTTATGGAGGATTATCCTTTTATCAACGTAAAGAAATAAAAGATGTACTCGCATATTTACGTTTAATAGTAAACCCAAATGACGAAGAAGCATTAAAACGTGTAATTAATTATCCTGCACGTGGCATTGGACAAACAACAGTCGAACGTTTAACTGTTGCCGCAAACCACTACAAACGCTCGATTTTTGAAGTAATGGCTAATTTGGTAAAACTTCCTGAATTGGCTATTAATAAAGGAACACGTAATAAGTTAGATAACTTTGTGATTATGATACAAAGTTTTCAGCACCTAAACCAAACAACAACTGCTTTCGAAATAACAGAGCATATTGCTAAAAAAACAGGATTAGTACAAGAGCTTAAAAAAGATGCAACTCCAGAAGGAATTGCTAAAATAGAAAACATAGAAGAATTACTTAATGGTATCAAAGATTTTGTGCAAGAACAACGTGAAATTGCAGATACAACAGGCTCATTAACCGAGTTTTTAGAAGATGTTGCCTTGGCTACAGATATGGATAAAGATATAGGTGATGAAGATAGAGTTGCGTTAATGACCATACATTTATCAAAAGGGCTAGAGTTCCCATATTTATATATTGTTGGACTAGAGGAAGATTTATTTCCTTCAGGTATGAGTATGAATACCCGTAGCGAGTTGGAAGAAGAGCGCCGTTTGTTTTATGTTGCTCTTACGCGTGCCGAAAAACAAGCCTATTTAACCTATGTAGAAAGTAGATATCGTTGGGGAAAATTAATAGATGCTGAGCCTAGTAGGTTTATAGATGAAATAGATGAACAATATGTAGAATATATTACTCCAATTCATGAAAAACGCTTCAAGCCTGTAGGTGGTTTTGATGGTTTTGAAGAGGTAGATAGAAGCAAACTTCGATTAAAAAAACCAATTTCAAGTACCCCAAGTAATTTTACAAGTGAATCTGCAGCTCGAAAATTAAGAAAAATTAAGCCCGCTCAAACTGGAACATCATCCTTTGTTGGTGCTAATTTAACAATCGGAAATATTGTAAAACACATTCGTTTTGGGAAAGGTATTGTAGTGCGTTTAGAAGGAAAAGGAAACGATAAAAAAGCAGAAATTAACTTTGAAAATGGAGGTTTAAAAAATTTATTACTTCGTTTTGCAAAATTAGAAATTGTTAAATAATGAATTTAGTATATTTAGTTTTTGGCAATCAGTTAACCATACATCAACAAGCAATTTTTTCAATATTAACAGCTTTAAAAAATGGCGGTAACTTTAATAAAATTATAGTAATTACAGATGCTCCAAAATACTACAAACCAATAGAAACAAATCAATTAGAAATAGAATTGATAAGCGAAAAAACTTTAAAAAATTGGAAAGGCGAATATAATTACATTTTTAGAACAAAAATAAAAGCATTAGAATGGATTATTAATAAATATCCAAACGATGCGCTATTTTATTTAGACTCAGACACCTTTGTTTTAAATACATTAAATGATATAAAAAACAAACTTTCAGAAGGCTATTTCGCACTACACTTAAATGAAGGAATGCTATCCAAATCGACCCGAAAAACCCAAAAAAAATTATGGAAAGCAATTAAAAACCAAGTAATTAGTGGTATTGAAATTAAGCCTAACTTATGCATGTGGAATGCAGGAGTAATTGGAATTCCTATGCAAAATAATAAAGCATATATTTCTCAAGTTTTAGCGGTTTCAGATGAAATTATATCGTTTAAAAAAATAAAAAAACGCTTGGTAGAGCAGTTGTCATTTTCAATAGTAGCACAACAACAAGAAAAATGTATAGAAACCGATAAAGAAATTGTACATTACTGGGGAAATAAAGAAGAATGGAATATCAAAATTTCAAATTTTTTATTGAATAATCAGTTAAAAAAATATACTTTTAAGGGAATAATACAAAAAATAGAAAATTTTAATTTATTAGAATTTCAGGCGGTTGTTAAAAGGTCAAAT
>CAZWNY010000009.1:19807-24370 GCA_964635575.1 uncultured Kordia sp.
TTAATGTCAGGTAATTATGAGTGAGTTTATTAAAATTTATAACGAAAATCCCAATCCAAAGGAAATAGCAAAAGTGGTACAGGTTTTACAAAAAGGTGGGCTTGTAATTTATCCAACAGATACCGTTTATGGTTTAGGATGCGATATCACAAAAACTAAAGGATTAGAACGCATAGCTACTATAAAAGGAGTGAAATTAGACAAAGCAAATTTTTCGTTTATATGTCATGACTTAAGTAATTTAAGCGATTATGTACAGCAAATTGACAACTCCGTTTTTAAAATTTTAAAACGAGCATTGCCAGGTCCATATACTTTTATATTACCTGGAAATAATAACTTACCGAAAGTATTTAAAAAGAAAAAAACAGTTGGCATTAGAGTGCCAGACAACAATATTGCACGAGCTATTGTGTTGGCGTTAGGCAACCCAATTGTATCAATATCAATACATGATGAAGATGAGTTGATAGAATACACCACCGATCCTGAATTAATTTTTGAAAAGTGGAAACAAAAAGTAGACTTAGTTATTAACGGCGGTTATGGTGGTAATACACCATCTACAGTCATCGATTTTTCTAACGGAGAAGTCGAAATTGTCCGAGAAGGAAAGGGAAGTTTAGATGTGTTGTAATTTAGATTCGTCTAAATTTAAATTCTTTTTTTTTCTCTTTTTGTAAATAGGTATTTTAACACCAACATAGGCATCAATTGCTCTACTATCATTTGATGTCATATTGCTTATAATTGATCCTGAACCTAAAAATAAAGGTCCAACTCTAAAGCCAAAACCTACCATTGTATTATCTAAAGCAGTAGTAGATATTGGTATTTGAGCAGTAAACCACTTAGTTTCAAAACGTGGTGTTATGGTATGTCTGTTAATTATAGCATTGGTGTTTTCATCATTCACATTTGTTAAAGATAAGCTTGTGTTAAAATTTAAAAACCAATTCTTTTTAACATTCCAATCTGCTTGTATATGTAGCGCAGTAGGTAAATTAACCTCCATTTGGTTTCCAACGGTTACTTTACTATAAACTCCTGTATTAACTAAAACATCTAGTGCTCCTTGAAGATCATTATTCTCAAAAATACTTTCATCTATGTTTACTCCGTTAATAGTATATCTTTCGTACTGAGTAGTTTCGTATTTTATAGATCCGATGTCAGTAATGGCAACTCCTAGTTTTAGTTTGTATTTATTGTTGCTTTCATTTTCAGGTCTCCATTCATAAACAAATCCTGTATCAAAACCACTTCCTGTAGCACCAGATTGTATTTCGAAATCTCCATTTTCTTCAAAACTAGAGGCATAGGTTAGCTCTCCTTGTGTGTCTAATTCAAAACCTATTGCACTAGGATTATAATCAACATGTATATTTTTACTTTGTATTGCAGAACTACCTAAGCCTTGTAAATACTTAAAAGTAACACCTGCTTTTAAAAAATGTTGTTTTTTATCTATTAAAACGGTAGCATAGCTAAAGCCAATTTCTCCCCATCCATGTGCAACGTTATTAAAACCATTATCAGAAGCCGTAAAACTTTGCTGAGAGTTAAAGTTTTCATCGGTAAAGCGTTCATATAATTTACCGTTAATGTTACTTGTATTTAAAAAAACTCTTGCTCTACTATACATAGCAATACTGTGTTTTGGCTTAATACTTAACATAAAAGCTGGACCTAAAACATCTGTGTTTAGTTGAAAGTTGTTGTTGTCGGTTAAATTTCTTTTGCTGTCATTTTCAAAATCTGTAGTGCCATCATTAAACAAATCTTTCATATTTATTCCTATATAATCATTTTCTAATGCAACACTAGCCGAAACAAGATTAATGTCCGTTTTAAACTTAGAGTCTACAATATTTGCAGGGTTAAATAATACGCCGTGTACACCATTATAATTGTCTGTGTTAAAGCCAATATAGGATTGTGAAAACACTAAGAAAGGAAATATCAATAAGAATGTAATAATTATTTTTTTCATCGCTAACTATTTTTTAGGTCTAAGATTTTTTTTTAAATATTCACAAATATAAAGAATTGTAATTAATGATTGACTATTTCTTAGCCTCTTTTTTAATATTTACTTATAACCTTCACCTTCATAATCAATTTGTACCCGCCTAATTTAAGAATTATTTTCGCTAAATTTTACTTAAACCTTTTTAGGGTCTTTTTTTTAAACGTTCGTCATTGTTAAATTCCATATTATGGATGTAGTAATTTGTTTATTGAAGCAAAGTTAGTTTTTTTTATTTTGTAGAACCGAAGAAGACGTTGGCTTGTAAAAGCAATTTATTTTATTGATTATTGTAAAAATTAAATTCCTTTAATTAGAGATAATAGTGTATTTTGTTTAAATTTGAAAAATTTTTGAATAGTTGTGGAGCAATACAATTGTTTTTTTTCGATTCAATAGAAATCCCTAAAACTAAAAAAAACTATGATGAAAGCATTGTACACCTTCATTTATTTTAAATTGATGAAATGGAAATTAATAGGAGAGTTTCCGAAAAATTTAAAAAAATATATTATTATAGGCGTTCCACATACGCATACGTACGATTTGTTTTTAGGTTTTTTAATTCGAAAAATACAAGATACGGAAATCGTTTTTATAGCAAAAAAAGAATTGTTTACGCCGCCATTAGGTTGGTTGTTAAAAAAAACGGGAGGTATTGCTTTAGATAGAACAAAAGGGCAAAACAAAGTAGAGGCAATAGCTAAAATGTTTGAAAAACATAATGCGTTGCGTTTAACCATTTTGCCAGAAGGAACTCGTAAAAAAGTAGACAAATGGAAAACAGGGTTTTATTACATTGCCAAAGCAGCAAATGTACCCATTGTAATGGTTACTTATGATTATGCTAATGGACAAATGAAAATATCCGACCCTTTTTACACGTCAGATAATATAACTGCCGATTTTAAATTCATGTATCGTTATTTTGATGGAGTAGTAGGTAAAATACCTAAGTATTCTTAATCAATAACGTCTACAGTTTTAAATTCTTTTATTGCTTGATTTGGCTCTATAACGTTATAGCCTTTCCAATAATCGGAATTGTATTTTGAAAAATATTTAATTTCAATATCCTTATTTTCTTTAATGTCATTAAGAGTATTTATGCTTTTAGTATCAAAAACTATCAATTCTTTCTTATTTTCATTTATGGAATGAATGTGCATTTTTAATTTTAATTCATTCTGTTTGCGACGTCCTTTTACGTGTTTATTTTTTTCAATAAAGCTTAGAGGTCTATCAATTTTTAAAGAATGAATATCAGTATGGTTTACATATTTTAAATGATATTTATTGTTATTACCTTTATTGAATACCGTAGTTCCTTTATATGAAATGTGATTAACACGTAAGCCTAAAAGGTTAAATAATTTATTATATATCGCATTTACGTTTTCATAATCAATACGTAAAACAGCAAAGTCGTCCGTATTTACATATAATGTGCCTTTTAAATCTTCCGACCGTTTGGGTTTAAAGGTTATTACATACGCTAAATCATCTTGAAACTCAATAATGCCATTTAAAGTAAACTCGTATCGGTTTGATTTATGAATGATGTTAATTTTAGAATCTTCTTCAAAAAACAAGTTTTTAACAAGTTTAGAAATCTTGTTTTTACGAGAAATAAAGTATGATTTTTGTTCCTTTTTTTCAGCCTTTACTTTGTTTAGTAAACTATCGCCTTTCTCTTTTTCTGGAAGTATTGAGTCTACGGAAACCTTGCTGCCAAACCAACCCGATTTTATTTTTAAATAAGAATTTTGTTTAATATTTTTTTTTAAAATAGCAGAAAACTTTTTTTGTAACGCATCTGATGTTGCATCGTTATTTTTGTCGTATAATTTGGATGCTTTTATTAATGTTATTTTAAATTTTCCGTCATTGGGTTTTTTGTAAAAATCGCCCAAAGTTTCATTGTAATACTTACTTTTTCCAGGCACTAAAGCTGCCATACTATCTATTAGTTTTTTACTTAACTCTTTAATGCTACTTTTTATGTAGTCAAACTGAAAAAGTTTCATTTTTTGATGATAACTTTCACGCATAAAAAATCTGTTTTTAGTATAGTCAGACTCGTAATTTACAGTTAAATTTTCTTCAATTTTTTCTATAATTTCACCAACGGTATAGTTTTTATTAGTTAAAAAAACCTTCGATAGCTCAATTTTTTTAGGTAATAATGCAATAGTATCTTTTAATATTTTTGGAGTTAAATTTTGTGTAGCATATCCGACAGAAGAAATATGTATAGAATCTATTTTTGTAGCACTTTCATGTATTGTAAAATTGCCTTCATCATTCGTAATTACGCCTTTAAATTCGCCGTATTTTATAGTAACGTAAGGCACTGGTAATCGTGTTTCGGAATCTATAACCGTAGCACTAATTTTTTGGGCATATATTGTATGAGTGCTTATTGATAATGTAAAAGCAAGAAAAAGGTGCGTTTTTTTCATAATTGTAAATTTATTACGGTATAAATATAAGACGATTGTGTTTATAGAATGTTACATTAACAAATATTTAAG
>CAZWNY010000009.1:24470-44250 GCA_964635575.1 uncultured Kordia sp.
TTCTATTTTTTTCCTTCAACAATAATTACAATTTCACCCTTGGGTATTTTTTTTGTATAATATTCAAGTACTTCAGTGGTAGTTCCTCTTACGGTTTCTTCATATAATTTAGTTAACTCTCTAGATACCGATATTTGGCGTTCAGCACCAAAATACTCAATAAAATGCCCTAATGTTTTTACCAATTTATGAGGCGATTCGTAAAAAATCATGGTTCGAGTTTCTTCCGCTAGTAGTTTAAAACGTGTTTGTCTTCCTTTTTTAATAGGTAAAAAACCTTCAAAAACAAATTTATCGTTAGGTAATCCGCTGTTTACTAGTGCAGGAACAAAGGCAGTAGCGCCAGGAAGACATTCTACATCAATATTATGTTGTACGCAAGCGCGTGTAAGTAAAAAACCAGGGTCGGAAATAGCAGGAGTTCCAGCATCACTAATTAAAGCACAGGTTTCACCCGCTTGTATTCTATTTAAAACACCGCTAACGGATTTATGCTCATTATGCATGTGATGGCTGTACATAGGTGTGTTAATTTCAAAATGTTTTAACAATTTTCCGCTAGTACGAGTGTCTTCTGCTAAAATAAAATCAACTTCTTTTAAAATTCGGATAGCTCTAAGTGTAATATCTTCTAAATTCCCAATAGGTGTAGGTACTAAATATAATTTGCTCATTAAAATTTTCCTTCAATAAATGATAAAAAACGGGTTTCATACTCTTCTTTTCCTACCCAATCATGGTATTCAGGTTTTACACTATTTTTTAAAAACTCAAGAGCTTCTAATTCAGTATTAAAGGTGTTTAATTGAGATAAAACTCTGTTGAAATCTTCAGTGCTGCCATTAAATAAATGTTTTACAAAAGCAATACGATCATTTAAACCAATAGTAATCCCCTTTTTTAGCAAGTCGTTTAGCGATTTAGAATCACTATTATTATTGAATGTATTTTCTATATTAGTTGTAATTTTATTCACCTCATTTTTAAGTGGTGTAGAAGTTGTTATAACGTTTTTTAAAAGATTATCGCCCTGTAGTGTTTCAACATCTATTTGCGCTACAATATCAATTCTTTTTTCCGTAACAGGTTCAGTTAAAATCTCACCAATAGTTTTATTAGAAACAAATAAATCTTCATTTAAAGTAGAAATTAATTCATTATTTGCAATACTAATATTTGCTTCAGGAGTTGTGTTATTTTCGTTTTTAGAAATGTATTGAAATATTGTTATTTTATCGTGTAGCTCTTTAACAATACCCTGTAACGTGTTAATATCATTTAATGTACTTGTAATAAGTACTTTTTTAGATAACAGTTCAATTTCGGACTTTAAAATATTTTTCATTATTAAATGATTGGTGTTTTTAAAGTTTGTAAGATAGTTAAATTTAAGGTTTTAATACAATAATAATTTACGATTTTTTTAAGTTATAACTTTCATTTTTTCATTTTTACCCTATTAACTATTCATTTTGCATCTGTTTTTTATGTAGCTTTGCAAAAACCACTTATAAAAAATTATGTTTTTAGAGGATACCGTAAATCACAAAGAAAAATTTGGATGGATAGAAGTTGTTTGTGGGTCAATGTTTTCAGGTAAAACAGAAGAATTAATACGTCGTTTAAAACGAGCGCAATTCGCAAAACAAAAAGTAGAAATTTTTAAACCCATAATAGATACCCGATATGATGATGAAATGGTAGTTTCTCACGATGCAAATAAAATTAGATCAACACCAGTTCCAGCAGCAGTAAACATCCCTATTTTAGCAGATAATTGTGATGTTGTAGGTATAGATGAAGCTCAATTTTTTGACGATGGCATTATAAAGGTTTGTAATGACTTAGCTAATAGAGGAGTACGAGTAATAGTAGCAGGATTAGATATGGATTTTAAAGGAAACCCTTTCGGGCCAATGCCTGCGCTAATGGCAACTGCAGAATATGTTACTAAGGTACATGCAGTTTGTACACGAACAGGTAATTTAGCACAATACAGTTACCGAAAAGTATTAAGCGAAGATTTAGTATTATTAGGAGAAATAGACGAATATGAGCCACTAAGTAGAGCCGCATATTATAAAGCAATGCTAAAAGAAAAAATAAGCGATTTTGATGTAAACTCTGATGAAGTAACTACATAATATAAAAAAATTAATGCCCATAATACAAGAAACTACATTAGAAATTAACTTGCTAAAATTGAAGCATAATTTTGAGTTTATAAAAAGTAAACTTAAACCCAAAACTAAAGTTTTAGCAGTAGTAAAAGCATTTGCTTACGGTAGCGATGCCGAAGCTGTTTCCTTATATTTACAAAATTTAAAAATAGATTATTTTGCCGTAGCCTATACACAAGAAGGTGTGCAATTGCGTAAAGCAGGAATTACGAAACCCATAATAGTATTGCATTCACAGCCGCTACACTTTAGCGCATTAATTTCCAACTGTCTGTCACCTAGTTTATATAGTTTTAAAACCTTAGAAGCGTTTATTAAAGTAGCCATAAAATTAAAAACAAAAAATTATCCTATACACTTAAAATTTAATACAGGATTAAATAGAATAGGATTTTTAAGTACAGACATTGAGTTGGTTAAAAGTAAAATAGTAAATGATACAACACTAAAAGTAGTCTCTGTTTTTTCGCATCTTGCAGCAAGTGACGATGAAAAAGAAAAAGAATTTACAAAACATCAAATTTCTGTTTTTAAAAAAATAAAATCAAGTTTTGAAAAATTTGATAACACGATATTTTATCATTTAGCCAATACATCAGGTATTTTAAACTACCCAGAAGCACATTTTAATATGGTGCGTACAGGTATTGGTTTATATGGTTTTGGGAACTCAAATAAATATAAAAAACAATTAAAACCCATTGCAAGTTTAAAATCGGTCATCTCACAAAAACATACCTTACAAAAAGGAGAATCATTAGGATACAACAGAGCATTTATAGCTAAAAAAACAACAATTACTGCAACAATACCTATTGGTTATGCAGACGGAATAGGAAGGCAATACGGAAACGGAAACGGTTATGTAATTATAAACAAACAAAAAGCACCTATTATTGGCAATGTATGTATGGACATGATTATGGTAAACGTTACAAATATAAAATGCGAAGAAGCAGATGAGGTTATTATTTATGATGAAAACCATACAGCAGTCCGATTTTCAGCAACAACATCCTCTATATCTTATGAAATTATTACAGCAATATCACAACGCATAAAACGTAAACTGATACAGTAATTTTGTAAATATTAAAAAAAGAGTATATTTACATTTAATACGAACTAAATTAAAATTAAAAATATGTTAAAAGAGTTTAAAGAATTTATTACTGGTGGTAATGTTGTTGAATTTGCAGTTGCAGTTATTATGGCAGGAGCAATTGGAGGCGTTGTAAAAGGATTTGTAAGCAATATTATAATGCCCGTTATAGGTTTATTCACAGGAGGTGTTAGTTTTAAAGATAAAATGTATGTGCTTTCAGAAGCGGTAAAAGATGCATCAGGAGAAATAGTAACCCCTATGAATGCAATTATGTACGGAGCTTGGATTGATGCTATTATTAATCTAATTATTGTAGGCTTAGTTCTGTTTGTAATGATTAAACAATATAATAAAATGAAGAAAAAAGAAGAGGCTGTAGCTCCATCAGGACCATCGGATAATGATTTGCTAAAAGAAATTTTAGAAGCCTTAAAAAAATAAATATCACATATTTATAAACTAATAAATATAAAAAATGCTTCAAAATAATTTGAAGCATTTTTTTTGGCACATATCATTATAGAGTCTAAAATAAATATTCAACTCTTTATAACGGTATAAATCATAAATTGTACTTTTGTATTATGAATTTCATAAAAACTACCGAGCAAGACTCTTCCTACAATCATTTAGAAAAAATGACTGTATCAGAATTGTTGACACATATAAACACGGAAGATAAAACAGTGCCATTAGCTGTAGAAAAGGCCTTGCCTTTTATCGAAAAACTAATAACCGTACTTGTAAAACAAATACAAAATGGAGGTCGGTTGTTTTATATAGGCGCAGGAACAAGTGGTAGATTAGGTATTTTAGACGCCTCGGAATGCCCTCCAACTTTTGGTGTGCCACATAATTTAGTTATTGCACTAATTGCAGGTGGCGATAAAGCAATCAGAAAAGCAGTAGAAAACGCAGAAGATAGTACTACACAAGGTTGGTTAGATTTACAAAAATATAACATTAATACAAAAGACATCGTAATAGGAATTGCAGCCTCTGGGACAACGCCTTATGTTATTAATGCGCTACAAAAATGTAATGAAAATAACATAAAAACAGGTTGTATTACTTGCAACGCAGGCAGTCCGTTATCTAAAACTGTAAAATACCCTATAGAAGTTGTTGTTGGAGCAGAATTTGTTACAGGAAGTTCACGCATGAAAGCAGGTACCGCACAAAAACTAGTATTAAATATGATTAGTACCGCAACTATGATTAGCCTAGGAAAAGTAAAAGGAAATAAAATGATAGACATGCAATTATCTAATCAAAAATTAATAGAAAGAGCCGTAAAAATGATTGCATCCGAACTAAATATTTCAAACACCAAAGCAAAACAATTAATACAGACTCATAAAACAGTCAGAAAATCTATAAACCACCATAATAATGCAAACAAATAAAAAACTCTTAACAAAGGGCATACAAAATATGGCAATCGCATTATTTTTTATCGCATCAGGACCTTTAACCTTACATTTAGGTTTTAAGCTTCGTAACTACCTAACAATTGGAGTTGGAATTTTTTTAATGTTTGCCGCTATTTTTTTTATTTTTAGAGGATTAAATATTATAATGAAAGCGCTTTTTAATGAAAAATAATGATTTTGAAACTAATATTTATCATGTTTTAATATAAACTACGCAGTACATTTGTAGTGTCAGCTAAATCAATTCGGATATAAACAGATTATATTTTGATAAGTTAATTAATTAATAAAAATAGTTGGCTTATTATTTTTATTAAATCTAAATAAATATTATTTTTGTAAATATTATTATTTTATGTGCTACAAAAATAAAGTAGTTAAAAATACTATAAATGTAAAACTACATGAATATTTCTGATTTAATAAAAGGCGAAAAAGCCGTAATTAGCACTTATGATGTAGATGCTATCCCTTTAAAACTAATAGAAATGGGATGTATCGTTGGTAACTTGGTTGAACTTGTGCAAAAAGCACCTTTAAACGATCCGTTATACCTAAATATAAACGGAACTTACTTAGCGATTCGAAAAAACATTGCCAAACAAATACAGGTTAATAAAATATGTGTAATTTAATTCATGTAGCCTTAATAGGTAACCCTAATACAGGAAAAACATCTTTATTTAACATATTAACAGGTTTAACACAACAAGTTGGAAACTATCCTGGTGTTACAGTAGAAAAAAAAACAGGAACCTGTAAACTAACCAATCAATTACAAGCAAAAATTATAGATTTACCAGGTATGTATAGTGTCAATACAAACTCTTTAGATGAAGATGTTGCTATAGATATACTTAAAAACAAAGAAACTGAATATTATCCAGATGTAATAATAGTAGTCGCAGATCCTGAAAATTTAAAAAGAAATTTACTGCTTTTCACACAAGTACAAGAACTTGATATTCCAACAATTTTGGTCATTAATATGAAAGACCAAATGCAAAAAAAAGGAATTACAATACAAGTTTCGGAACTAGAAAAACAATTAAAAACAAAAATTGTATTAATCAGTAATAAAGAAACTGAAGGCGTTTTAGAACTTAAAAAAACACTTGCCAATTATAAAAAATTACAAAAAACACCTAGCTTTACACCAGATAAAACAAGTGTACTACTTGCTGATTCCGAAAAAAAAAAACAACATAAAAATGTAGTACAACGCTATCAATTTATTAATAAAACGTTAGAAAAGCACTACGTTGTAAACAAAAAAAACGCTACAAATATTCGTGCAAAATTAGATGCTATTTTAACACATAAAATATTTGGATACCTCATATTTTTCTTCATATTATTTAATATTTTTCAAGCATTATTTATTGGTTCGGAATATCCGATGGAACTTATAGATACTTTTTTTTCAAATTTAAGTGACATCGTAAAAACAAAACTACCAGAAGGTATGTTAACCAATTTACTTTCCGAAGGAATTATACCAGGTATAGGTGGAGTCGTTATTTTTATACCACAAATAGCATTCTTGTTTTTATTTCTATCTATTTTAGAAGAAACAGGATACATGAGTAGAGTTGTATTTTTAATGGATAAAATAATGCGAAAATTTGGACTCAGTGGTAAAAGTGTAGTGCCATTAATATCAGGTACAGCATGCGCAATACCCGCAATTATGGCAACTCGTAATATGGAGAGTTTTAAAGAGCGATTAATTATTATTTTAGTAACCCCATTTGTTACCTGTGCAGCACGTTTACCTGTTTATGCAATAATTATAAGCTTAATAATACCTAGCGACAATCGATTTTTAGGTTTAAGCACTCATGCATTGATATTAATGGCGATGTACTTATTAGGTTTTGTAGTCGCAATAATTTCAGCATATATTTTAAACAAAATGTTAAAATTAAAATCTAACTCACAGTTTGTTATTGAAATGCCAAATTACAGATTGCCAGTATTAAAAAATATAGCAATACACGTGTTAGAAAAAACGAAAGCATTTGTTTTTGAAGCAGGTAAAATAATTTTAGCCATATCAATATTATTATGGATAATGGCATCTTTTGGACCATCAGAAAATTTTAAAAACGCTGAAAAAATTGTTACACAAAACATAAATAAAAATACATTAACAACTAGCCAAATAGAGCAAAAAATAGCATCCTATAAATTAGAACATTCTTATATAGGAAAATTAGGAAAATTTATAGAACCCGCAATAAGGCCTTTAGGTTACGATTGGAAAATAGGAATAGGACTCATAACTTCTTTTGCTGCTCGTGAAGTTTTTGTAGGAACTTTAGCCACTATTTATAGTGTTGGAGTAGATGATGAAACCACCCTAAAGGAGAAAATGAGAAAAGAAACACATTCAGATGGTGTTACACCAGTATTCACCTTTGCAACAGGAATTTCTTTGCTTTTGTTTTATGCCTTTGCAATGCAATGCATGAGTACAATAGCAATCGTAAAACGAGAAACTAATGGTTGGAAGTGGCCATTAATACAAATGTTTGGAATGACAGGTTTTGCCTACGTAATCGCTTTTTTAGCTTATCAACTATTAAAACAATGATAAACAATATATTACAAAATATAGCAGTATTTATATTGGTGCTTTTTGCACTTCGTTTTCTGTATAAAAAAATAAATACTAAAAATGAGGATAATTCTTGTAACACAAAAGGATGCAGTTGTTCGTAAAACAGGTCAATACAACAGGTTAAGTTTTTTTTAAGTGATATGTTTGTAGGTAATGAGTTGTGTAAGCGTAATTATAGGCTTTAAAGCACTTGTTTTTCGAGTGTAAATTCATAAAAAGTGCAAACTATCTTATTCTTTTTTATTTAGGATTATTGTCAATGTTTAAGACTCTATTTTTTGAACTTATTTTTTGAGAGTTTTTATTTTTAACGCTTCCTTCTTTTTTAAAATATCCTCTAAAACCCAATCCAATTGCTCGTCTTTACTAAAGGTAGTTGTTTTAATATATTTATTAGGTTTAATACCGTAGCCGTCAGGTGTAGTTTTGTGCGGTGTTTCTAAAACCATTAACCCTATTCGCAACACTTCTTTAGAGTTTGGTAATTCAATTGGTGTGAAAATACCAGCAACGGTACTGTTGTAAGCTCCACCAGTTTCTTCACCAACAAAAAACGCACGTTCTGTAGCTTGTAGTTTGTTAGATAATACCGAACTTGCCGAAAAACTTATAGCGTTAATTAGCACATAAATTTTACCTTTATAATTGTGTTCAAGTTTTGGTTCTTGCATTTTTGCACCTTTAAATATAAAATGTGGTTGACCATCAATTTTTTTAACATTAAATAGTTGAATTATTTTGCCAATTGGAAAAATAATTATTTTTTTTAAAAGTGAGCCATAATGTGTAAAAGGATACATAAAACTATTTGCTTTGGTCATTTTTGAAGGCATAATAAATTGATGCTTTTTATCGGTTAAATACGAATAAAGATAAGCTATTTCACTTAAACGACCACCAGTATTATTACGCAAGTCAATTATCAAGTTATCAACTTTTGTAGAGTCAATTCGTTTAAAAATAGCATCATAAAAATCTTCATAGTCACCTTTACTGAAGCCTCTAATTTTTAAATACGCTACACTATCTTTATTTTGAGTTTTTAAAAACTCAAAATTACGTTTACTTTGCTTTGTAAATTTGTCATAACCATGTTTTTGGTTCCATTCATACTTAGCTTTTCTTTTTGCTTTAGCTTTCTTTTTTTCTGATTTTGTAATTTTTTTTTCTGCTATTTTAAGGCTATCTTTCTTTTTTCCTACATCATTTAAACTGTCTTTTTTTTTGTCTTTCTTTTTATAGGCATATAAAGTACGGGTAAAAACACTGTCTTTAACTTTTAAGGTAATTGTAACGCTATCTTTAATTGTATTTGTTAAATAATAATAATGTCCTATTCGTATTCTTGCAATTTTAGGCATAAAAGTTTTTATATAACCATCGCCTGTACCTAAAGTTTCATAAAAATTGGCTAACTCATTAATATTTTCATCATTAATTTTTATCAGTTCAGTGCCTCTTGTAATTAAGCTATCTTTTCCAAAAGCTTTGTTTACATAAATTTTATTGTTTAATGTCTCAAATTGAAAATTTTTAAACAGTGCTTTTTGCTTTCCTTTTTCTTTCTTTTCTTTTTTGGTTTGTCTTTTATGTGGAGAAGACAAAGACGTATGTCCTTGACCAATAGTAGCAATAACAGGAGACATTTTTTTGTAAAAATCAATGCTCGATAAAGGAGATGTTAATTTCTTTTTTAAATTAGAAAAATTAGCCTCTAAGTTTTCCTTACTAATATATTGATATAAATTTGGATGTAGTTTTTTTAGTTTGTTGTATGCATAATCTAAATCTTCCTTTAATTCCTCAGGTGTATGCTTTTTAGCAATTTGTGCATTATATTTTTTAACGGAGTTACAACTTATAGCAAATACTATAATCCATACTAATGCTACTAATTTTAAATATTTTATTTTCATATGAACTTGAATTCGATTATTTTTACACAAAATTAAGAAATTATGAGTAAAATTAAATGGAAACCCGTTAAAAAATTTCAGTTTGAAGACATAACCTATAAAAAATGCAATGGCGTAGCACGTATAGCATTTAATAGACCAGAAGTGCGTAATGCATTTAGACCGAAAACCACATCCGAATTAATTGTTGCTTTACAAGACGCTACAATCGACACTAATATTGGAGCTGTTTTAATTTCGGCAGAAGGACCATCGCCAAAAGATGGAGTCTATTCTTTTTGTTCAGGAGGCGATCAAAAAGCACGTGGACATCAAGGTTATGTTGGTGATGATGGTTATCATCGATTAAATATATTAGAAGCACAACGTTTAATAAGGTTTATGCCAAAAGCAGTAATTGCGGTAGTGCCAGGTTGGGCAGTTGGTGGCGGACATAGTTTACATGTAGTTTGCGATATGACGTTGGCAAGCAAAGAACACGCTATTTTTAAACAAACCGATGCCGATGTTACTAGTTTTGATGGCGGTTATGGTTCTGCTTATTTAGCAAAAATGGTTGGGCAAAAAAAAGCACGTGAAATTTTTTTTCTTGGAAGAAATTACAACGCACAAGAAGCTTTTGAAATGGGAATGGTAAACGCTGTAATCCCTCATGATGAATTAGAAGATACAGCTTATAAATGGGCGCAAGAAGTGTTAGCAAAATCGCCAATGTCAATAAAGATGTTAAAATATGCAATGAATTTAACAGATGACGGCATGGTAGGACAACAGATTTTTGCAGGTGAAGCAACACGCTTGGCATACATGACAGACGAAGCAAAAGAAGGAAGAAACGCATTTTTAGAAAAACGAAAACCTAATTTTGAAAAAAAATGGATACCAAATTAATGTCAAAATTTAAACATTATATGCAAGCAGCACGTTTGCGAACCTTACCATTGTCTGTTTCTGGGATAATTGTAGGAAGTGCTTTGGCATCGCCAATATTTTATAAAACACCTGTTTTTTGGTTAGCAATTTTAACCACCATTGGTTTTCAAGTATTGTCTAACTTTGCTAACGATTATGGCGATGGTATTAAAGGAACAGATAACGATAGAATAGGAGAGAAGCGCTTAGTCGCATTAGGGATAATTACGCCTAAACAAATGAAAAAAGCAATGTTAATTACCACAATAATTACATTAATAATTGCAATAACATTAATATATATATCTTTCGGAAAAAATAATTTTATCCAATCGATACTGTTTTTATTTCTCGGTATTACTAGTATTATAGCTGCTATTAAATATACGGTAGGTAAAAATGCATATGGATATTCTGGTTTAGGTGATGTATTTGTATTTGTATTTTTTGGATTATTAAGTACTTTAGGTAGTTATTATTTGTTTACACAATCCTTGGTTGATTGGAAAATTATATTACCTGCATCAGCAATAGGACTGTTAAGTGTAGCAGTATTAAACTTAAACAATATGCGTGACCAAATACAAGATAAAAAAGCAAATAAAAACACATTAGTAGTAAAGCTAGGAAGCCAATTGTCTAAACTGTATCATTTGGGGTTGATTATTGGAGCTTTAATTTTACTCATTTGGTTTACCAATATAAACGGAAAAACATCACCTTATAAATGGTTGTTTGTTATTTCATTTTTCTCATTACTTCATAACCTACGTGTAGTAGGTGGTAATATTTTATTTAGAGAATTGGACGGTGAACTTAAAAAGGTAGCATTGTCTACTTTTTTATGTGCAATATTATTAGCAGTTAGTACGGTTCTGTATTAAAAAAATAAAGTTTAAATTAAATTTAAAACCCATTTTGATGATGTGTGTCTTATTGTTTATAAAACGTTTCACCATCAATAAAAACCTGTTCAATTTTATTACTTCCAAAATTATACGGAATACTGACGTATGATTCTATTGTTTTGGTAAGTATTAAGTTTGCTTTCTTGCCTACAGTAATACTTCCTACTTTGTTGGATATTCCCATTGCATACGCTCCGTTTATAGTAGCAGCGTTAATTGCTTCCTCAGGGGTTATTTTCATTTTTATACATGCAGTTGCTACTACAAAATTCATATTTCCTGAAGGAGTAGAACCAGGGTTGTAATCCGTAGCTAAAGCTAAAGGTAAACCTGCATTAATAAGTTTTCGAGCTGGAGGATAAGGAATACTTAAAAAATAAGAACAACTCGGTAAAGCTACAGGCATTGTATTTGTGTTTTGTAAAGCCTTAATATCTGCATCATTCATAACTTCTAAATGATCTACCGATAAAGCATTATATTTAACGCCCATTTGCACACCACCAATTGTTGTAAATTGATTCACATGTATTTTTGGAGTTAATCCATATTGCTGTCCTGCTTTTAAAACATATTCGGTATCAGCAACCGTAAAATATCCTGTTTCACAAAAAATGTCGATATATTCGGCTAAATTTTCTTTTAAAATTATGGGTAAAACATCGTTTACCAATAAATCTAAATAACCTTGTTTATTGTTTTTAAACTCCACAGGAACTGCGTGTGCACCCAAAAAAGTAGCTTTTATAGGAAGATTGTAATTTTCTTTTAAGCGTTTAATTACCCGTAACATTTTTAGTTCGGCATTAACCGTTAATCCGTAACCCGATTTAATTTCAATAGCTCCAGTACCTAAAGTAATAACCTCTTCTAAACGTGTTTTACTTTGTTGATATAACTCTTCTTCAGATGTATTTTGTAATTTTTTAGCAGAATTTAAAATTCCACCACCACGATTTGCGATTTCCGCATACGATAAACCGTTTATTTTATCTACAAATTCGCCCTCTCGGTTTCCTGCATAAACAATATGTGTATGCGAATCTACCCAAGTTGGCATTAGTATTTTCCCAGAAGCATCAATAATTTTATCAACTTTAATTTTAGGACAAGCTGTCATTAATCCAAAATCCGCAATCAACCCATCTTTTACCAATAAGTATGCGTTTTTTAAGGTTGGTAAAATATTCATATCTGCTCCAGAAACTTGTGCTATATTTTTTTCTCGAATTTGCACGAGTTCCTTTATGTTTTTAAACAGTGTTGTCATAAGTTTAATAATTAGCCAAAAGGCATTCGTATTTATTATCTTCTTGTTTTATAATTAAAATAATTCATCTAACAACTTATCATCTACCAAATTTGGTAAAGTAACTTTTAAATTTGGTGAACGTTCCATTTCTCTTTTTATAGCAAATATAGAGCCTTTATTTCTTGCCCAACTTCTACGAGCAATACCATTATTTACATCAAAAAACAACATTTTTTTTAATCGTTTTTCAGCTTCTGGCGTACCGTCTAATAGCATTCCGAAACCTCCATTTATCACTTCTCCCCAGCCAACACCACCGCCATTGTGGATAGATACCCAAGTAGCACCTCTAAAACTATCACCAATTACATTATGTATTGCCATGTCCGCAGTAAATTTACTACCATCATAAATGTTAGATGTTTCTCGGTAAGGCGAATCGGTTCCGCTAACATCATGGTGGTCACGCCCTAAAACAACAGCGCCTATTTTACCATTAGCAATAGCGGTATTAAATGCTTGTGCAATTTTTGAGCGTCCTTCCGCATCGGCATATAAAATACGTGCTTGTGAACCGACTACCATTTTATTTTTTTTAGCATCTTTTATCCACGTAATATTATCTTGCATTTGTAGCTGAATTTCTTTTGGTGAGTTTTCCATGATTTTTTGTAAAACTTCCGCAGCAATAGCATCAGTGATATCTAAATCTTCTGGTTTTCCAGAAGCACAAACCCATCTAAAAGGACCAAAACCATAGTCAAAACACATTGGTCCTAAAATATCTTGCACGTACGATTTGTATCTGAAATCAATATTGTTTTCATCCATAATATCTGCTCCTGCACGAGATGCTTCTAATAAAAAAGCATTTCCGTAGTCAAAAAAGTAAGTGCCTTTTTGAGTATGTTTATTAATTGCAGTTACATGAAGTCGTAGTGTTTCTTGTACTTTTTCTTTAAAAACGGAAGGTTTATTTCTTATTAACTGGTTAGCTTCTTGGTAAGAAACTCCAACAGGATAATAACCACCTGTCCACGGAATATGTAATGATGTTTGATCAGAACCTACGTGAATAAAAATATTTTCGACATCAAAACGTTCCCAAACATCAACGATATTTCCAATAAAAGCGATTGAAACCACTTCTTTTGTTGCTTGTGCTTTTTTAACCCGTGTAACTAAGTCATTTATGTTCTCTATTAAAACGTCAACCCAACCTTGTTCGTGTCGTTTTTTTGCGGCTTTTTCATTTACTTCAGCTGCAATAGTAATACATCCTGCAATGTTTCCTGCTTTTGGTTGCGCGCCACTCATACCGCCTAAACCAGAGGTTAAAAATATTTTTCCAGCAGGCGTTTCATCGTCTTTTAAAATTTTTCTAAAAGCATTCATAAGGGTAATTGTTGTTCCATGAACAATTCCTTGCGGACCAATATACATAAATGATCCTGCGGTCATTTGCCCGTATTGCGTAACGCCTAAAGCATTATATTTTTCCCAATCATCTGGTGATGAGTTGTTAGGCGTCATCATTCCGTTGGTTACAATTACACGTGGAGCTTCTTTAGACGATGGGAATAATCCCATTGGATGGCCTGAGTATAAATGTAATGTTTGCTCATTAGTCATCGTTGCTAAATATTGCATAGTAAGTAAGTATTGTGCCCAATTTTGAAACACTGCGCCGTTGCCTCCGTAAGTAATTAACTCTTCAGGATGTTGTGCTACCGCTGGGTCTAAGTTATTTTGAATCATTAACATTATTGCAGCTGCTTGTTCTGATTGCGCAGGATATTCGGAAATATTACGAGCGTAAAATTCGTAATTTGGTTTAAATCGATACATATAAATTCGTCCAAAATCTTTTAACTCTTGAGCAAACCCTACCGATAATTCAGCATGCCATTTTTCAGGAAAATAGCGCAAAGCATTTCGAATAGCCAATTGTTTTTCGGTATTACTTAAAATATCTTTACGTTTTGGAGCTCTATTAATTCCTTTAGGATAGAGTTTTTTTTCAGGCAATTTATCAGGTATTCCTTGTAATATTTGTGCTTTAAAATCCATTTTATTTTATTTTTTTGGGCGTTCGGGCGGGCTATTCGCTATATCTTTTTATTATTGTAAAAAAAACAATAAAAAGGATGCCGCTGCTATCCCTAACGCAAATTGTAATTTTAGTTTACAGTAAAAATTCTGTTTTTCACCAATTTAATAATAGCATTAATATCGTCTTTTAAAATACGATCCTCTTCTAATTTCGCAACTTTTTGTCTAATTATTTGATGATTCTTTTCAATTAAAGAGCCGCATTTTAAAGGTCTTCTAAATTCAATAGCTTGTGCAGCATACATGAGTTCGATAGCTAAAATTTTATCGATATTTCCTAAAATTTGATTAAATTTTCGACCTGAAATACTTCCCATAGATACGTGATCTTCTTGCCCTAATGAGGTAGGAATGCTATCTGCAGAAGGAGGGAAACATAAACTTTTATTTTCGGTAACTAATGCTGCAGTGGTGTATTGCGGAATCATAAAGCCAGAGTTTAGTCCTCCTTTATCCGTTAATAATCGTGGTAATCCGTATTTTCCTTCTAATAATAAGTAGCATCTTCTGTCGGAAATGTTTCCTATTTCGGAACTTGCTAAAGCGGCATAATCTAATGCCATAGCTAATGGTTGTCCGTGAAAATTACCTCCTGAAATGGCTTCAGTTTCACTTAAAATAATAGGGTTGTCGGTAACGGAATTCATTTCAATAGTTGCTAATTTTTTTAAATGAAAATAAGCGTTACGTGATGCTCCATGAACTTGTGGGATACATCGGATTGAGTATGGGTCTTGTACGCGATCACATATAGTATGCGATTTTAAGTTTTCAGAATTTTCTAAAAGCATGCGCATACGTTTGGCAACTTTTAAGCTTCCTTTAAAAGGTCTTATTTGATGTAATTCTTTTTTAAAAGGAGATGCACTGCCTTGATAACCTTCAATACTCATTGCGCCTGCTACGTCTGCTAAGTTTAAGAGGTAATTCATTTTATGCAGCCCAATAATAGCATGTGCTAAAATAAATTGTGTTCCGTTTATTAAAGCTAAACCTTCTTTTGCTTGTAAAACTATAGGTTTTAATTGGTGTTGTTGTAAAACATTTTTAGCGGATATTATTTTTTTCTTATTCCAAAATTCTCCTTCACCTAAAAGTGGTAAAAATAAGTGAGATAATGGAGCTAAATCTCCTGATGCTCCTACAGATCCTTGTTTAGGAACTATTGGTAATAAATCGTTTTCAATAAAATAGATAATGCGTTCAATTACGTGCAGTCTAATACCAGAGTATCCTTTGCATAAGGCATGTACCTTGCAAATCATCATGATTTTAGAGAGTTGTTTTTGAATTGGTTTTCCTACGCCAACTGCATGTGTAATTAGTAAATTTTCTTGTAGTTTACTGGTTTGTTTAGGAGTTATTTGTACATCACATAACGGTCCAAAACCAGTATTAATACCATATACAGCATCGTTTCCGTTTGCCATGGTTTCTACTTTTTTTCGACATGAATTTACGTTGTTTATTGTTTCTTCTACTAATTCAGCTTTTAGTTTTCCGTTTGCTATAGCAATTACTTTTTTAACTGTTAATTTATCTATTCCGTATTTAAAACTCATTTTTTTCATTTTGCACAAAGTTATGTTTAATTTTAATGCTTTGCAAGACTAATTTTATAAGGAGTTTGTTGTAAAGTTGAGGTAGTGGTATTAGTATTACTTGATTTTTATTTTTTTGCTAATTGTAAGTCCATCTCTAATCGGTAATAAAACGGTTTCTATACGAGAATCTTTATTTAAAAGCGTGTTATATTTTAGAAGTATTTTTGTAGATTCATCTTCTTTTTTAAGTGGTTCTACTACTTTTCCGCTCCATAGTACATTATCTGATAAAATAACACCACCAATATTCATTTTATCAATAATAGCATGAAAATAATTAATGTAGTTCGGTTTGTCGGCATCAATAAAGACTAAATCGAATTTTATGTTTAATGTAGGTATAATATTTAAAGCGTTGCCTAAGTGTTGGTGTATTTGTGTTCCGTAATTTGATTTGTTAAAATATTTTCGCTGAAAATCTACTAATTCTTCATTTATATCAATGGTGTGTAATGTTCCGTTTTTTTGCATTCCTTCTGCTAAACATAATGCAGAATATCCGGTATAGGTACCAATTTCTAAAATATTTTTCGGATTTATTAACTTTGATAGCATGCTTAGTACACGTCCTTGGTAATGACCACTTAACATACGAGGTTGTAGTATTTTTTGATACGTTTCACGAGTTAGTTGTTGTAGTAATTTAGGTTCTGATTGTGAGTGTGCTACGACATAATCGTCTAATTGTTGAGGTATAAAATGCATAGTTATTTATAATGATAATACAAAGGTATACTATCTCTTCTTTATTCTAAAATCTATTACATTAAAGATTTTTTATTGACAATAGACCAACTGTATGGGTGGCGCTTTCCATTTGAACGAAACCTTTTGTTTTTAGAGGTAATTAATTCAAAATTATTCCAATTGTTGCTGCTAAGTTGAGTGGCTAATTTTTGAATTAAAAATGCGTTTGTATTTTTATAATCTGTTTGGCTGTTTTCTATCCATCACTTGATATCAGGTTTTGTTTAAAAACGTATTTTTATTATTTTCCAACCATAATTTTTCTTGGCAATATCAAGAATATGAAATTCTTTTTTAATATTTTCTGAATTTCTACCGACAACATCAATAAGGTAGGGGGCTTTATGTGAGTTAAAAGATTTGATAAGTTTCAAAGATGTTTCAGGAACTTCTTGAGTTCAACTCACCTCACAAAGTTTTTTAGTTTGGCAAACTGTTTTTTAATGTTTTTGATCATCTAATGCCATTTAATACTATTTAATTCCACTCATTATTTTGGTAACCAATTCTTGCTTTGATTTTTCATCTTCGCCAAATAGCCAATTAAGTACGTTATTTTCCCAAATATCATCAAATTCTTGTTCGTTAATTAAGTTACGTTCTTTTGCGAGGTCTAAAATTTTACCTGGGTATGAGCTTTGTGCCTCATTTTCCATTTCTCCTAGCGGATATGGGTCATCTAACCCCATAATAACTTGTTTTATTCCTTGACGCTTAAAGGTTAGTTTTAGTGAATCTGTATCATGTACTAAGGTGTCAAAATAAATGTTTTTATGACCTACTGCTTTTCGTGGATGGTATTTTCCTTCAAATAAATCGGGTCTACCATCAAAACCTTGTATGCGGCGTCCTAAATTTATTTGTGCTAATTGTCCTCCGTGAGCAAAGCAAGTTCTAATGTTTGGAAAGCGTTCTTGCATACCGTTTAAGGTATAAAAATGATAGGCGTCACCACATTGTGCCAACATCCATACTAAATGAAATCTCCATGCAGTATTGGCTAATTTTATCATTTTGTCACCATCATATGGGTGTACTTCAATGGCAAGTTTGTATTTGTTTGCTAGTTCAAATATAGGTTCGTTTTCTTCATCAAAAATACAACGCCATTGTCCAATGGAATCCATATAATGTGTTGGTAAACATAAAACTTTCATGTTTAACTCTTCTACACAGCGTTCAATTTCCCAAAGCGCACCATTTATGAATCCTGGATGCACTACAAAACCACAGGTAAATTTACTTGGGTTGTCTTGTTGTACTTTAGCGTTAAAATCGTTCTGGAAACGTAAGGCACGTTTCATTTCTTCTAAACGTAAGCCATTACCGTATAGTTGTGATAAATTTAGTACTACTGCGTGGTCAATTTTATTGCGATCCATCCATTCAAGTTTTTCATTTAAAAAAAAACTTGAATCGGTTACTGGACGTTTCCATCCTTTTTGCAGCATATATTTACGTTCATCATCTACCCAAAAAATTTCTTTATCCTTCATAAATTGAGGGATTTGCTCTGGGTAAGGTAATAAATGAGAATGACCGTTAATGCGAAGTTTCCTTTTCATATGCTAGATTTTTATTTAAATATCATTTTGTTATCCTAATAAAAACCAAAATTAGCTAAAATTTTGTTACAAACTCAATAAAATAAAGACTGATGTTGTGTGAAAAAGGTAACTCTCCTATTTTTATGCTGAACAATTTAATAGAAATTACTTATAAAAACATTTTTTAACGAAAAAATCATAATAAGTGATTGGTAGGTAATTGTATGTGTTGTCAAATGTATTAATTGTACGTATTACGAGTTATATTAGCTAAAAACTTTGATTCTTAATAATTTTTTTAAGTTGAAGTTTTAAGTATTCTCCTGCGTCAAATATCATTTGTTCGTTGTTAGGAAAAGGTACTTTTCTTAAATTTATTAATTCTAAATATTCGATATCTAAAGCGTTTTTATTTCCATTATAACTGGCGTAACTATGCTCAAATATAAACTCGCTTTCTAAAGGAAAAGTATCTATTAATTGATAGGTTCTTAGGTTTTTAAAAAACACTTGCCCATTAATTTTTACGGATTTAGTTTGTGTAAACTGATTAATTTCACAAACTATTTTTTTAAATTTATCAATTTTTATAGCGTTTCCTAAGCTGTCTTTAGTAACGTTTCCATTGCTATCTAATAGCGTTTTTTTTCCGTCTAGCACTTGTTTTTCTTGTAAAATTTGCTTTTCTCGTGTTTGCTCTGGCGATATTAAAATATTTCGTAATTTAATAGTCATATCAAAATCGTACTTTAATTGTTTAACTTTTTTATTATGATATATTGTCCACAAGTTATTAATATCATAAGTGCTAAAGTTTAGTAAATCTTCTTCTAAGCGTTTTGGTATTATTTTTTTTGTTTCGTTTTTAATAGATATGATTATATAGTCAGTTCCTATTTTTTTTGTATTTTTAATTAAACTACGGGTGTTTTTATAGTTCGGGTTAATTTTTTCTAAATATTTGAAATCAGCATGTGCTTGACGAACTTGTGTTTTATTTGTTGCTTTGGATAATATGGAATTTGCATTTTGGTATAAAAATGTTGATAATTTATTTTTTACATTAATAATTTGTTGTGTGTAATTTGTAAAGTTAAATGCTATGTTTTCATTTTGTTTTAAATTATGCAATGGTAAAACAGGTTTAATTTTGTTTTGTCTGTTTTGTAATAATTCATAAGTAGTATATATTTCTTCTAACTGAGCGCTATTATTGATTTGTGTTAAGTAACTAATACGTTCTAAATCTCGATCAGTTGCTTTTTTATAGGCACTTTCTAAAATAAGGATATAAGGTTGTTTGCTTTTTCGATGTTTATTGGTTCTTAAGTTTTTTAAAGCAATTTTTATTGCTAAATCGTAGTTTCCTGAATTTAGGGCAGTTTCTGTTTTTTTTATCGCATTGCATGCTATAAGTACAATAAAACTAATAAATAGTACT
>CAZWNY010000009.1:44261-47446 GCA_964635575.1 uncultured Kordia sp.
AAATTTACTTTTAAATAGTTAGTTGTATGCTTATGTTTTTTTAATTGATTAGTGGCAATTTTATTTTTTCCAAACAGGTAAAAGTTTGGTAGACAACTCTCCAAAACCAATTTTTGTGGTTCCGTTATCACAATAACCTGTCATAATTACGGTATCATTGTCTTGTATAAACTTACGTTCAGAACCATCATTTAATTGAATCGGTTTTTCTCCTCTCCAAGATAGCTCTAACATGGATCCATAAGTGTCAGGTGTTTTCCCTGATATAGTTCCTGACCCCATCATGTCTCCAGAATTTATATTGCAACCATTAACGGTATGGTGTGCTAATTGTTGCGACATATTCCAATACATATATTTAAAATTTGATTTACTAACGGTAGTTGGTGTTTTGTTTTCGGGTTGTATAGCAACTTCTAAATTAATATCGAAACTTTTATTTCCTTCATATTGTAAGTATTTTAATTGAGGCTGAATAGGTTTCGGGCTTGCACAACGGTATGGTTCCAAGGCGTCTAGAGTAACAATCCAAGGAGAAATAGAAGAGGCAAAGTTTTTTGCTAAAAACGGACCTAACGGAACGTATTCCCATTTTTGAATATCTCTTGCGCTCCAATCGTTAAAAACGACTAAACCGAAAATATAATCTTCAGCTTCATCAATTGGTATTGGTTCGCCTAAACGGACCCCTGAAGCAGTAATAAATGCCATTTCTAGCTCAAAATCTACTAATTTAGAAGGACCAAATACAGGAGTTTTACTTCCTGCGGGTAAAGTTTGACCTTTCGGACGATGTACAGGAACACCAGAAGGAATAATAGATGAGCTTCTGCCGTGATAACCAACTGGTATATGTAACCAATTTGGTAATAATGCATTGTCGGGATCTCTAAACATCGTACCTACATTGGTTGCGTGTTCTATACTGGAATAAAAATCGGTATAATCTCCAACTAAAACGGGTAATTGCATTTCCACGTCTTCCAATCTGAAAATAACTTGATCTTTATGAATAGGGTTATCTCTTAGTTTTCCGTTTGTAGTGTCAAAAATAGTTGCAATACGATTACGTACTAAACGCCAAGTTTTTCTGCCATCAGCAATAAAATCATTCAAAGTGTCTTGTAAAAAAATATCATCAGTTAATGGGATCCCTTCAAAATAGCCTAATTGATGTAAAGCTCCTAGGTCTATTGCGAAATCACCTATTCGAGTTCCTATTGTAATAATATCTTCTTTAGTAATAAAAACACCAAAAGGGATGTTTTGTATCGGAAAATGAGAATCTTCATTTACGTTTAACCAACTTATTCGGTTTGGATTATTTGCTTTTATTTGCATGAGTTTAGTTTTTAAATTCTATAATATTAGTCAAAACTACATAATTTTATTTTTTTTATTCCTTAAAAATGAATTGATTTTCTATTTTTGTATAACTTTTTTAAAATCAAGATAAAAATGCAAAGAGATACTCAAGTTTTTGAATTAATTCAAGAAGAAAAAGATAGGCAAATACAAGGATTAGAACTTATTGCTTCAGAAAATTTTGTTAGTAACCAAGTAATGGAAGCTGCGGGTTCCGTTTTAACTAATAAATATGCAGAAGGATATCCAAATAAAAGATATTATGGAGGTTGTGAAATAGTAGATGTTATAGAGCAATTAGCTATCGATAGAGCAAAAGTATTATTTGGTGCATCGTATGTAAATGTACAGCCACATTCAGGGTCTCAAGCAAATACCGCTGTTTTTTTTGCGTGTTTAAAGTTAGGGGATAAAATTTTAGGGTTCGATTTATCTCACGGAGGACATTTAACACACGGTTCGCCTGTAAATTTTTCAGGACGTTTGTATAACCCTGTATTTTATGGAGTAGAAAAGGAAACAGGAATGTTAAATTATGATAAAATTGAAGAAATTGCCATAAAAGAACAACCAAAAATGATTATTGCAGGTGCATCTGCATATTCTAGAGATATTGATTTTAAGCGTTTTAGAAAAATCGCAGATGCAGTAGGTGCAATTTTATTAGCAGACATATCGCATCCAGCAGGTTTAATAGCAAAGGGAATTTTAAATGATCCGTTGCCACATTGCCATGTAATTACCACAACAACACATAAAACTTTACGTGGGCCACGTGGCGGAATGATTATGATGGGAAAAGATTTTGAAAACCCGTTTGGGGTTACCTTAAAATCGGGTAAAGTACGTATGATGTCTTCTTTGTTAGATTCGGCTGTTTTTCCAGGGAATCAAGGTGGGCCTTTAGAGCATATTATTGCAGCTAAAGCAATTGCCTTTAAGGAAGCCCTAACCGATGAGTATTTAAAATACATGTTGCAGGTTAAAAAAAATGCAAATGCTATGGCAAATTATTTTGTAGCAAGAGGTTATCATATAGTTTCTGGAGGTACCGATAATCATATGATGTTGATCGACTTACGTAACAAAAACATTACAGGTAAAGAAGCTGAAAAAGCATTGGTAAAAGCTGATATTACCGTTAATAAAAACATGGTTCCTTTTGATGATAAATCACCATTTGTAACTAGCGGTATTCGTATAGGAACTCCAGCAATTACCACTCGTGGTTTAAAAGAAAATGATATGGAAAATATTGTTAATTTAATTGATCAGGTTATTAATAATTGGGAAAATGAAACTGTTTTAGAGGATGTTGCAGAAAAAGTAAATGCTTTAATGGGAAATTTACCATTGTTTACGATGTAATAAAAAATATTGTTGCTCAACAAAAAAAATAAAAACACCGTTGTTGTAAAATAAAAAAGGTAAGATTTGGTTGTAATTATTTAATAAACCTTTTTTTTTGTTGTTGTCAACTTTTTAAAAGATCTGCAATTTTTTAGTTTTTAATTAATGGTGTACCTAATAATACAACCAAAAAGATGTATTATGTAAATAATGGACGTTATAGAATGGTTAGAAACAAACTAAAAATAACTTAAATAGAACTGTGTCTGTTATAAAAACAAAAAAGTCTTACTAATTAAAGTAAAACTTTTTGTGAGCCCTGAAGGATTCGAACCTTCGACCGCCTCCTTAGAAGGGAGGTGCTCTATCCAGCTGAGCTAAGAGCCCGTAGTTTTTGTGTTGCTACGTCAACAAAGTCGGGGTAGCAGGATTCGAACCTGCGACCTCCTCGTCCCAAACGAGGCGCGATA
>CAZWNY010000010.1:0-39052 GCA_964635575.1 uncultured Kordia sp.
AGTTAACAGCTTCTGTAACTCTTGTGATTTCTATTGGATTAGAAACGGAATTGTCCACTACACTTTCTCCATAATTAGGGAATGCAGGTGTGACAGGTGGAGCAATGCTTTGGTATTGCATATCATTAGGAAACTGTTGTGCATTTACCAATAGAAATAAACTAAATGTAAATATAATAGTTACTATTATTTTAATATTTTTCATTGTTGTTAAATTTCATTAAATAGTTCTTTTATCGTAATTTAATTAATTGCATTGGCAATAAGACTTAGTTGCGTGGTTTATATATAACAAGCTAAGTTATAATATTTCTAACAATTCTTTTAAATGATTAATTTCCTTTATTTTGGGAGGCAAGTTTTCGTTATGGTAATTAAAACATATTGCACGCATTCCAAAGTTAAGCGCTCCTAAAATATCTGCTTCATAACTATCGCCTATCATTATACTATTTTTTTTTGTAGCATTTGCAAGTTGCAATGCTTTTTCAAAAATAATTGGATTTGGTTTTTTTGCTGCTGCTGTTTCAGAATCTAAAATTACATTAAAATAAGAGAATAAGTTCGATTTTTTTAGCTTAGAATGTTGCACTTCTCTAAATCCATTTGTAATGATATGTAATGTATATTTAGTTTTCAAATACTTTAACACTTGTATTGCTCCTTCAAAAAGATGAGTTTGCTCGGGTAAATACAAAATATAATTGTCTGCAATTTCATGCACATCTTTATTTGAAACTTTTGATTTTATAGCCTTAAAAGTATCGTTTAATCGTTTGTATCGCAATGTTTCTTTTCCTATTTTTTCTTCTCTAAATAATTTCCATAATTGCTGGTTTATAGACAGATAAGCTTCTAGGAATTGATTTATATTAATGTTTAGATTCATCTTTTTAAAGATAAATTGATAGGTTAAAGCTGAGTTTTTATCAAAATCCCAAAGAGTATGATCTAAATCGAAAAAAATATGTTTGATTTTAGGTACTTGCTTCATCTAATATTTTTATATAAAATTTACGCCATCCAATCCATTGTTTATTTTTGCTAAAAGTATAGTTATGGGTTACCAAGCTAAAGGTTCCGTTTACTTTTTTTATTTCGTTTATCATTGTTTTTACTTCAATAAATGCTCGTTGCAAATTCTTATTTTTATAGATATTGTCTAACATAGAAAAGGAGTAAATACGCAATGGTGTTTGGGTTTCATAATCTAAGTCGTAAAACTGAAAAGGCGTGCAAGTTCCTGCTCTAAAGCCTATTTCAGAAACATATCCCATAGTATAATCGTTTTGTATTTCGAGATTAATTAAATTTCTATATCCGCTTGGTAATATTAGTTTTGAAAAAGAATTTCTATTTTTTTTTAGTGTAATGTTAAAAATGTTTTCGAACCGTTGTTTTTCTTTTTTTAGTATTCTAGCATCTTCTAATGCTAAAAATGACCCTTTTAATCCTACTTCAAAATAATCGGATACTGATTTTATTAAGCTAATAAATTTTTTATTTTGATAATTTATGCTTTTATCATAAACCGTATAATCACCTAATAAAAAGAAAAATACGGGTTTTATTTTTTTGCTTCTATGAATATTTATTAACCATTTAAAGGTGTTATAAGCATCGTGTCTGAAACCTAAAATTACCAGAAGCCGCTCATACATATTTTTAAATTTAAACGCTATTATATCCTTTACTGTTCCGCCTAAAGCACGTACTAATCCTTTTTGAGCATATTGGTAAGCAACTGGAACATCTATAATTGGTTGTATTTTAAATTTTTTTTCAGGAAATTGAAAGTCTTCAAATTTTTGTTGTATTATTTTTTTAAATTCATATGCCCAGATATCTACTACGGGTTGTTTTAAGAAATGATATTGATATGCAATGCTGTTTTCTGGCGGAAACCTTCCGAAGTTATCAGCTACAAAGGGCAAGTATTCTTCATATCTACTTAATAAATAAAAACTTGCTGAAAATATATCAAATGGTAATTTGCTTTTTTCACCTACTTTAAAAAAACACTTTGTGTGCTTCCATTTATGTATATTAATAGCTACATTACTAATTTCTTCTTCAAATAATAAATAGTGTGCTTGTATAAATAACTCTTTGCCTAAAGGTTGTTTGGTATATGACATTTTTATTCCTTGATGCGCAATAAACTCTTCTACTATTGTTGTAAAATTTACTTTTACCCCTAAAATATGAGTGCAAATATGCTTAAACACATAGCGCAAACGTGGTGTAACTTTATGTGTATAAACTAATAGATTCATAGCAATTCTTTGTCGGCAAAGCTAGTGTAATTTTGTTCGGTAATAATAATGTGGTCTAGCAATTTTATATCTAATGATTCCGATGCTTGTTTTATTTTTTGTGTTATATTTTTATCTGAGTTACTAATTTTTAATGTTCCTGACGGATGATTATGACATAACACCAAAGCTACGGCATTAATTTCTAATGCTTTTTTTAGCACTAAACGTACATCAACAACTGTACTTGTAATGCCTCCTTTACTTATTTGTTCCTTATGTATTACTGTATTGGAGTTGTTTAAGTATAATACCCAAAACTCTTCGTGTTGCAGGTTACCTAACAAGGGTTGCATAATGTTGAAGACTGATTTACTGGAATTTATTTTATGCGGATTGGGTTCTTCTTTTTCTCGTTTTCTTCTACCTAATTCTAAAGCGGATACAATACTAATTGCCTTTGCTTGTCCGATACCTTTAAACTCCTGTAATTGTGCTACGGATAGTTTACTTAATGCATTTAAATTATGGTTTACCGATGCTAAAATGCGTTTGCATAATGCTACTGCGCTTTCGCTTCTGTTACCTGAACCTATTAATATTGCTAGTAATTCCGAATCGGTTAGGTTCACTTTTCCTTTTGCGAGTAGTTTTTCTCGCGGCCTGTCTTCTTCAGACCAATTTTTTATAGAAAAGTTGTTACTCATTTGTTTTGTTTACATTTTTTACTTTAATACTTATTTTTCTATTAGTGTTTTTAGTGTTTCTAAATTTAATCCTCCATAATTTCCTGAACTCATCATTAATAATGCGGAATTATCAAAATTTAATTGAAATAAATATTTTTTAAAGGCCTCTGGGTTGGTAAATACTTTTAAATTATTATGATTAAAAGCCTCAAAAATTTGTTTTTCGGTTATTTTTTCTAATTTTTTTATAGCTACTGCATCTGGCGAATAAAATACAATCGCTTGATTGGACGCGTTTAACGTATTTTTATATTCTTTTAAAAATTCGGAATTTAAACTACTGTATGTATGTAACTCTAAACAAGCTATTATATTTCGGTTACAGTATTGTTTTGCTACTGCATTTGTAGTTGCTTGTACTTTACTTGGCGAGTGTGCAAAATCTTTATAACATATTTTCCCTTTGCTTTCTGCTATTTTTTCTAGACGTTTACTTGCGCCTTTAAATGTAGTTATTGCTTCGTAAAAATCGTGTTCGTCTATTCCCATGTGTTGACAAATCCATTTTGCACCTGCTAAATTACTTAGGTTATGCTTTCCGAAAATTTCAACTGGTAACGGTCCTTCTTCGGTTTTTAAAAAGGTTTGTCCGTCTGTTATAAAGTGTGTTGCTGTTTTATATGGATATTTTTTCATATGTGCTGTAGTTTCCTCTACTACTTTTTGCACTAATTTATCTTCTTCATTATATACCATTATTGCTCCGTTTGACATGCTGTTTAAAAATATTTCAAACTGTTCAACGTAATTATCTAATGTAGGAAATACGTTAATATGATCCCAAGAAATACCACTTAATAATGCGATATTTGGTTTGTACAAATGAAACTTTGGACGTCTATCTATTGGTGAACTTAAATATTCGTCACCTTCTAATACTATAAAATCGTTTTCATCGGTAAGATGCACCATCGTCTCAAAACCTTCTAACTGTGCGCCAACCATGTAGTCTACAGCTTTATTATGGTAATTCATTACATGTAAAATCATTGCTGTAATGGTTGTTTTACCATGAGATCCACCAATAACTACTCGTGTTTTATATTTGGATTGTTCATATAAAAACTCTGGATAACTGTATATTTTTATTCCTATTTTTTGCGCTTTTAACAACTCCGGATTATCTGCTTTAGCGTGCATACCAAGTACAATTGCATCTAAATTATCTGTGATTTTATTAGGATACCAACCTAATTCATTTGGCAATAATCCTTTTTTATGTAAACGTGATTTTGAGGGTTCAAAAACAACATCATCACTACCTGTTATTTGATATCCTTTTTGGTGTAATGCTAATGCTAAATTATGCATTGCGCTGCCTCCTATTGCTATAAAATGTATTTTCATTTTTTTATATAAATCTTTAAAAAAGTAAAGATAGCGAAATGATTTTCGTTTTTCTTTAATTAAGAGAAAAGAAAACAGAAACAAAAGATAAAAGCTCATGTATTGGTAGCAAAAAATACACGATATTAAATTACTAATTACTATTTTTACCTTATTATAAATATTAAAACCAGAAGTGTTTTTTACAACAAATACAATTAATGGTTTAAAAACATTACAAAATTACGGTTTTATGAAAATATTGATTATTGATAATTATGACAGTTTTACATATAATTTAGTACATTATTTAGAGGACTTAAATTGTAACGTTACTATAAAAAGAAATGATCAATTACATATAGATGAGGTTAATGATTACGATAAAATAATACTTTCACCTGGACCTGGGTTACCCAATCAAGCTGGTTTATTAAAGGAAATTATTAAAAAATACGCACACACAAAACCTATTTTAGGAATTTGCCTAGGGCAACAAGCTATTGCTGAGGTTTTTGGAGGAAGTTTACTTAACTTAAACGAAGTTAAACATGGGGTTTCGAGTGTTATTACACAATGTACTCCTAATGAAGGTTTGTTTAAAAACCTTCCTATAAAATTTAAGGCAGGAAGATATCATTCTTGGGTTGTTAATCCTACATTGCCAGAATGTTTAATAGCTACTTCTTTTGATGAAAATGGAAATATTATGTCGTTAAAACATAGTTTCCTTAACATAAAAGGTGTTCAATTTCACCCAGAATCCATTTTAACTCCTTTTGGGAAACAAATATTACAAAACTGGATAGAAAACTAAAACATTAGCAGTAAACTTTGGGCAATAAAACCTTCAATGAAGGATTAAATCGTTAATTTTGTGCTTTCAAAACATACTATGAATTTTAAAGAATTACAGCTAAACCGACCAATACTAAGAGCTATTGCAGAAAAAGGATACGACAATCCGACTCCAATACAAGAGCTTGCAATACCTTTTATTTTAAATAAAGAAGATATTATTGCGTCTGCACAAACCGGTACAGGCAAAACCGCTGCATTTGCGTTACCCATTTTACAGTTGTTGTATGACAAACAAGAGTCTGGCAAACAAAAAAAGAAAATAAGAGCACTTATTATTAGTCCAACACGAGAACTCACCATACAAATTGAAGAAAATTTTAAAACATACAGTACGCATACTTCTTTAAAAACTGGAATCGTTTTTGGAGGAACAGCAATAGAACCACAAAAAGAAATTTTAAAGAAAGGAATCGATATCTTAATTGCTACACCAGGCAGGTTATTAGATTTACATAAACAAGACGTTGTTAATTTAGATTACATAGAAACCTTAGTATTAGACGAAGCCGACTTGATGTTAGATATGGGTTTTATAGATGATGTTAAAAAAATAGAACGCCTTTGTAACTCAAAAAAACAAACTTTATTATTTTCAGCAACCATACCTTATAAAGTAGAACAATTAGCTAATGGTATTTTAAATAACCCTAAACGTATTCAAGTTAGCGGAACTACTTCTGGCGCAAAAGGTATAAATCAATTGTTATATTTTGTTCCTAAACGTAATAAAATAGAACTTTGTTTACATTTATTACGAACCACCATAAAAGGGAAGATAATTATTTTTAGACGCACAAAATACGGAGTAGATAAATTAGAGCAAAGTTTGCTAAGTAATGAATATAAAGTAGTTAGCATACATGGAGATAAAAGTCAAAGTACACGACAAGAAGCATTAAGTGATTTTAAAAAAGGAAAAGCTGATATATTTATTGGGACTGATGTAGCCTCTCGTGGTATTGATATACACAATATTGATGCGGTTCTTAATTTTGATATGCCAAATTTACCTGAAACCTACGTACATCGTATTGGACGTACAGCTAGAGCTGGTGCAACAGGAAATAGTTACTCGCTATGTTCAGCTGACGAAAAAACCTATGTGATTGCTATTCAAAAACTTATTGGAAAACACATTACTGTAAATGAGGATCATCCGTACCCATTAGACCCTAAAGTAAAACCTATTAAACACGTTAAAAAAGGTGGAAGTAAACATAAAAAAGGAAGAAAATCGGAAGGATCAAAGAAAAAGAAAAAACGGTGGTATTAATTTTTAAATGGTAATCAAAAAAATATAATGCAAAAACATATTTAAAATCTTTAAAAATGATATTATAAATACATCACAAAAAATAAAATTAATGATACCTATTAAAAATATCTGATGCTTTATTAAAAGCCGCTTCAAAACTCATTGGGTTTATACCTGTTTTTGCTTTTATAGTCGTAAAATACGAAAGTATTTTTTCGGTAGGCATATTACCTGTTAATTCATCTTTTGCCATTGGACAACCACCAAAACCCTGTATAGCTCCATCAAAACGCCTGCAACCAGATTGATATGCAGCTTCCACCTTTTCTTTCCATGTACTTGGTGTTGTATGTAAATGTGCTCCAAACTCAATATGCGGGTATTTAGTAATTAAATTTGAAAACACATCACTAATAATTTTTGGAGTAGATGTACCAATAGTATCCGATATCGACAATATTTTTATGCCCATTTCTGATAGTTTTTCTGTCCATTTAGCTACTATTTCTAAACTCCACGGATCTCCATATGGATTACCAAAACCCATCGACAAATAAACAACAACCTCTTTATTTGTTTGTTTGGCAATAGCTAAAATTTCAGCTAAAATTTCAATAGATTGCACTATAGTTTTATGTGTATTTCGCATCTGAAAGTTTTCAGAAATAGAAAAAGGATAACCTAAATATTGTATTTCAGAATGTTTTGAAGCTGCTTGTGCACCACGCACATTAGCAATAATAGCTAACAATTTGGTGTTGGTTTTCGATAAATCTAATTGGGATAATACTTCAGCAGTATCTGCCATTTGCGGTATTGCTTTAGGTGATACAAAACTTCCAAAATCTAAGGTATCAAACCCGCAATTTAATAACGATTGTAAATATATTATTTTTTTATCAGTCGGAATAAACGTTTTGATTCCTTGCATCGCATCGCGCGGACATTCAATTATTTTTATAAGTTTATCGTTCTTCATTTTTTGTATTAATATTTAACAGATGATAAAAGTACTATTATTTTTAGAAAAAAGATAACAGAAAACAGACTTAAAAAATTGTTTTTATTGATTAAATCTAAAATTAAAATATTTTTGCTTCTTCTTAAATTTTAGTTTGATGAAATCAATACATACAACCCGATACTTATAAACACGATTATTTGCAACCATTTTAAAACACTTCCGCTGGTTGCATTCTCTTTTATTTTACTAGCGATACTTCCTGCTAAAATAGCGATCATACCAAAAATCAACAATGCTTGTAACATAAACAAACCTCCTAAAATATAAAATTGTATTCTAGGTGATAACACATCGGAAAATAAAAAATTAGGGAAAAAAGCTAAAAAAAACAAAGTTACTTTAGGGTTTAAAACATTCATTAAAAACCCTTGTTTATATAAACTCTTCATACTTTTTTTTGGAACATTCGTTGTTTCCAAGTTAATAGTATCATCTGTTTTAAAAACCCGAAAAGCAATATAAAACAAATACAATGCTCCTAATAATTTGATACTAAAAAATAAATATTCCGATTCTTTTATTAACGCAGAAACTCCAAAAGCAACTAATGTTGTATGTACTAAAATACCTGAAACCAAGCCAAATACAGTTGCTAGTCCGTATTTTTTACCATTTACTACGCTTTGTAATAATACATAAATATTATCAGGACCTGGAGAAATAGCAAGCGCCATTGATGCTAATAAAAACGATATAAGAACTTCTATATTCAACTACAAACGGTTTAAAATAGCTTTATTAATCTGTTTTACTAAACGTGGACCTTCGTAAATAAACCCTGTAAATATTTGTACTAAGGTTGCTCCAGCATCAATTTTTGCTAAAGCATCTTCTGCTGAATGGATACCGCCAACGCCAATGATTGGAAATGCTTTGTTAGACGTTTCTGATAAGTATTTAATAACTGCGGTACTTTTATTAAAAATAGGCTTTCCACTCACGCCTCCCATTCCTATTTTTTGCAAACGCTCTGGAGAGGTTTTTAAACCACTTCTATTTACTGATGTGTTAGCAGCAATTACACCTTCAATTTTTGTTTTCGCAACTATTTCTATAATTTCATCTAATTGTGTATGGTTTAAATCGGGTGCTATTTTTAATAAAATAGGCTTTTGTTTCGTTTTCGTTTTATTTATTTTTTGCATTTCAGTAATTAGCGTTATCAAATAACTTTTGTCGGTTAATTTTGCGTGACTTCCTACATTTGGGCAGCTTACATTTAGCACAAAATAATCTACATACGCATGTAAAGCTTCAAAACATTTTTTATAATCGTCAGTATAGTTTTCTGGTAATGTATCTGTATTTTTACCAATATTCCCCCCTACAATTAAATTATTTTTTTTGTGTTTTAGGTTTGCTATTACTGCTTCAATTCCTTTATTATTAAAGCCCATTCGATTAATTATACCTTCATCGGTTGTTAAACGAAATAATCTTTTTTTCGGATTTCCTTCTTGTTCTTTTGGTGTAATAGTTCCTATTTCTATAAAACCAAATCCAAAATTAGCCAACTCATTATACAATTTTGCTTCTTTATCAAAACCTGCTGCTAAACCTACTGGGTTTGGAAATTTTAAACCAAAAACATCTCGTTCTAAACGAATATCTTTTACTTCATATATTGTTTTAAATAAATTTGACAATAACGAGGTTTTGCTCATTAACTTGATCATCTTAAAAGTAAAATGATGAATTTTTTCAGGGTCGAAAGCAAAAAATAATGGACGAATTAGTATTTTATACATCAATTGTTATGTTTCTGCAAAAGTACACATATCATCATTCGAAAAAAAAAAGAAACTCCTTTTTTATGTATAAACTTATGTTTTTATCATAAATACGATTATTTTAGCATCAAAAAAAAATAAATATGCAACAAATTATAGATCGTTTTATTAGTTATGTAACTATAGACACGGAGTCTGACCCTAACTCCGAAACCACTCCAAGTACACAAAAACAATGGAATTTAGCTAATAAATTAGTAGTTGAACTGAAAGAAATGGGAATGCAAGAGGTTACTATTGATGAATATTCGTATGTAATGGCTACTTTACCCAGCAATGTTAATAAAAAAGTTCCGACAATTGGTTTTATTAGCCATTTTGACACTACTCCAGATTATACTGGTAAAAATGTAAAACCACAAATTATTAAAAATTATGATGGGAAAGACATTGTTTTAAACGCCGATAAAAATTTAATTTTATCGCCCGATTATTTTGAAGATTTATTGCTTTACAAAGGTCAAACTTTAATTACTACTGATGGCACTACTCTTTTAGGTGCCGATGATAAAGCAGGTATTACCGAAATTATGGAAGCAATGTTATATTTAATTAACAATCCTGAAATTAAACACGGCAAAATAAGGGTTTGTTTTACACCTGACGAAGAAATTGGAAGAGGCGCACACAAATTTGATATTGAAAAATTTGGAGCAGACTGGGCATATACAATGGATGGTAGCCAAGTAGGCGAATTAGAATACGAAAACTTTAATGCCGCTGGAGCAATTATAAAAATAAACGGTAAAATTGTGCATCCTGGTTATGCAAAAGGAAAAATGATAAACTCTATGCTAATTGCCAACGAATTTATTGCTGGTTTACCCGAAAATGATGTTCCAGAACGTACTGAAGGTTACGAAGGTTTTTATCATTTATATGCCATTGAAGGTAAGGTTGAAGAAACCAATATACAATTAATTATACGAGATCATGACCTTACTATTTTTGAAAAACGAAAAGTGTTTTTAGAAAAGTTAGCCAAAAAACTAAACGAAAAACATGGCGAAAACACTATAGAAATTACCATTACCAATCAATATTTTAATATGAAAGAGAAAATTGAACCTGTAATGCATATTGTTGATATTGCCGAACAAGCAATGAAAAATCTAAACATAAAACCTTTAATTAAAGCTATTAGAGGCGGAACAGATGGTTCTCAATTATCATATATGGGTTTACCTTGTCCTAATATTTTTGCTGGTGGTCATAATTTTCATGGACGTTACGAATATGTACCAGTAGAAAGCATGATAAAAGCAACTAAAGTTATTATTGAAATTGCAAAATTAACCGCAAAAGATTAAAAACCAAAGATTTATTGTAAAAATGCTCCAATTTTAAAGAAGTTGGAGCATTTTTACGTTTAATTTTAATACCGATATAATATAAAAAATAATATAAAGCCTAATATTGAAAGAGTCTTAAATACTTATTTTCTAAAAAGATTAAATAATTACAATCAATTCTTATTTTTACAGCGAAGCAAATTTTTATTTTATCGAGCTACTTTTTTTTGCGTAATAAGCATCTAAAACCGTTTTTCTTCCAATAGTTTTAGTTATAATATCTTTATCTAAGTCCCAACCTCGTGCAGGACTATATTCTCTACCGTACCAAATAATTTGCAAGTGTAAATCATTCCAAATTTTTTCAGGAAATAATCGTTTTGCATCTTTTTCCGTTTGTACTACATTTTTACCGTTAGTTAAATTCCATCGATACATTAATCGATGAATATGCGTATCCACAGGAAAAGCAGGAATACCAAATGCTTGAGATAATACCACAGCAGCAGTTTTATGCCCAACCGCAGGAAAGGCCTCCAAATCTTCATAAGTTTTAGGGACTTTACCGTTATGTTTATCAATTAAAATATGCGACAAGCCATAAATCCCTTTTGCTTTCATAGGCGATAATCCTACCGGTTTTATAATCGCTCTAATTTCCTGAACCGATAATTTAATCATATCATACGGGTTATCTGCCTTAGCAAACAATATTGGTGTAATTTTATTTACACGTACATCTGTACTTTGCGCCGAAAGTAAAACCGCAATTAATAAGGTGTACGGATCTTTATGATCTAACGGAATTGGTATAGTAGGATAGCATTTTTTTAACGTACTAATTACAAATTGCACTTTATCTTGCTTAGTCATTAATTTTTGAATTTAAAAGAATAAATGGTAAAGTTAAAAAAGTTTATCTGCTTTTGTAGTATCGATTACCTAAACTTTTTTAACTTTAGACTTTCAACTTTTATAAAACTATAGATGAACACATTAAAAACAGGAGATAAAGCTCCCAATTTTGAAGCTTTAGACAATCAAGGAAACACTATAAAACTAAGTGATTATACTGGGGAAAAATTAGTTATTTTCTTTTATCCAAAAGCGAGTACACCAGGTTGTACTATGCAAGCGTGCAATTTAAGAGATAATTACCAACGTTTTTTATCTGAAGGCTATCAAATTTTAGGTGTAAGTGCCGATTCTGCAAAAAGGCAACAAAATTTTATTGATAAAAAAGAGTTACCATTTCCGTTATTAGCCGATGAAAATAAAGTCGTAATTAACGCATTTGGTGTTTGGGGCGAAAAAAAATTTATGGGACGTACTTATGACGGTATTCATCGCATCACTTTTATTATTGATGCAAACGGAGTTATTGAAAACGTAATTACTAAAGTAAAAACAAAACAACATACTTCACAAATACTTGGTGATTAAAGAACGGATAAGCAATCTTTTATTTTTTATGACAATGTTTTATAACTATATTTGCATTCGCATAAATTATAAAAATACAATAAACAATGACTACATCTAACACTATAGAGTTAATGGCTCCTGCTGGAAATTTTGAATCACTACAAGCCGCCCTAAACAACGGAGCAGATTCTATTTATTTTGGAGTAGAACAATTAAATATGCGAGCTAGAGCAACCATGAACTTTGTTTTAGACGATTTACCCGAAATTACACGCAGATGTGAAGAAAAAGGTATTCGTAGCTATTTAACCCTAAATACCATTATTTATGACCACGATTTATCTGTGGTAAAAACATTAATAAACAAAGCAAAAGAAGCAAAAATTACTGCAGTAATTGCAATGGATCAAGCGGTAATTGCTTATGCACGTAGCGTTGATATGGAAATACATATTTCAACACAAATAAACATTACTAATATTGAAACTGCTAAATTTTATGCAATGTTTGCTGATACAATGGTATTAAGTAGAGAGCTTAGCTTACGCCAAGTAGCAGAAATTACAAAAACCATAAAAAAAGAAGAAATCAAAGGACCGTCTGGACGTTTAGTAGAAATTGAAATATTTGGTCATGGTGCTTTATGTATGGCAGTTTCAGGAAAATGCTACTTAAGTTTACATTCTAGTAACTCGTCTGCAAATAGAGGTGCTTGCAAACAAAATTGCAGAAAAAAATATACCGTTATTGATCAAGATACAGGTTTTGAAATAGAAATTGATAATGAATACATGATGTCTCCAAAAGATTTATGTACACTACCATTTTTAGACCAAATAGTAGATGCTGGTGTAAAGGTATTGAAAATTGAAGGTCGTGGTAGAGCTCCAGAATATGTTGCAAAAGTAATTAAAACATATAGAGATGCTATTGATAGCATTACAAACGGAACCTTTAGTAAAGAAAAAACAGATGCTTGGATGTCCGAGCTTGACAAGGTTTACAACCGAGGTTTTTGGGACGGATATTATTTAGGACAAAAATTAGGAGAATGGAGTAAAACTTCTGGATCTCATGCTACTCAAAAAAAAGTATATATTGGTAAAGGGGTTCACTATTTTCCGAAAGCTAAAATTGGAGAATTTAGAATAGATGCGTATGATTTAAAAGTTGGTGATCCTATTTTAATAACAGGACCTACAACTGGCGCTGAAGAAACTATTGTAGAAGAAATGTTTGTAAATGACATAAAAGATAATCATGCTAAAAAAGGTGATTTATGTACGTTAAAACTTCCGTTTAGAATTCGTCCATCCGATAAATTATACAAAATTGTAAAAACTGAATTTGCAGATTAAATGATTGTTATTACGCTACAAAGAGATAAGTGTATTGGTTGCAACTATTGTGTAGAAATGGCACCTTCCCAATATAGAATGTCTAAAAAAGATGGAAAAACAGTACTTTTACATGCAACAGATAAAAAAGGGTTTCACACGCTAAAAACAAATGATTACGAAGTTTTAGAAGCTAATGAAAATGCTGAAAAAGCGTGTCCTGTAAAAATTATTAAGGTAAAAATCATCTAAACTTACGGTTTGCAAATCTAAAAAGGTGTTAGCACATTATTTCAAAAAGTAATTATTTAGGTTAGGATTGGGTTGTGTACTAAAATTAAAAACCTCGACAAAAAAATGTATTCAAATAAACTTGAAGTTTTTCATCTTTTTAGTTACGCTTAATTAAGTAAAACAACGAATTTCAAAACAATCGAGATAGCAAATAATTATGGGGTTATTTTAAAAAATTAGAAATCGGCACACTTATTGTTCTATTTAAAATCGAATTAGTTTTTTAAGGTTTTTTACTTAAAAAATCCAGTTAGTTTAGTTTTTAGAAAAAGTCTTAATTTCCTTAAGTTAAGGCTTTTTTTATTGTTATAGCATTGTTAATTTGATTGGTAAAACCTTCTAAATCATCTAAAAACTGAGTTTTAATAGGTAAGTAATATAAATTAGAAATCTCATTACGTAAACGCATGTAATCCTTTTCGGTTGTTAAGATAAACCCTTTTGTTGCTAAATTTTTTAACTCCGAAGCAGTAAAATTATGATGATCTTTATAAGCTAAATGCTCAAACTGTAAGTTATGTTGTTTTAAAAAAGCAATCAACTCTTTAGGGTTAGCAATACCTGTTACTAAAGTAAAGTTAATGTTTTTTAATTCCGATACTGATTTTGTTTCGGTAGTACTATAAATAGTTGTACTATAACTAATCTTTGTAAAATATACGTATTGGTTGTTGTTTGGTTTTATTTTTCGTAAAATTTTATTCTTATTTTCTTCTGATAAATTTGGAGGACATTTAGTTACAACAATAGCTTTTGCACGTTTTGCACCACGTTTGCTTTCTCGTAAATTTCCTGCTGGAAGTAATAAATCATCCACATATAAATCATTATATGTGGTTAATAGTATATAAAAATCGGCAGTTACTTTACGGTGTTGGTAAGCATCATCTAATAAAATAACATCTGGTTTTACCTCGGCAATTAAACGTTCTATTCCGTTTTGTCGGTTAGCATCTACAGCAACGCTAATATTCGGAAATTTAGTATGAAATTGCATCGGTTCATCTCCTAAACTTAAAGCAGTGTCTTTTTTTGTAGCCAAAATAAAACCTTTAGTTTTTCTTCGATAACCTCTACTTAAAGTGGCAATTTTATAATCGCTTTTTAATAACCGAATCAAAAACTCAATCATAGGAGATTTTCCAGTGCCACCAACACTTAAATTTCCTACGCAAATAATAGGTAAATTGTAGCGTTTACTTTTAAAAACAGATGTATTAAAAAGAATATTTCTTAACGTAGTAACTCCATCATATAGAATAGAAATCGGAAATAATATTTTTCTTAAAAATTGCATAACCACGAAAGTAAGCTATCTTTAGTGTTCGTGCAAATGATATTACGTATCTTTGAAATACTAAAAAATTATAATCTATAAAAGTTATCGTTTTATGACACAAATAAAAGATGTAATACAGCATTTAGAAACCCTTTCGCCAATAGCATACGCGGAAGATTTTGATAATGTAGGATTACTTGTTGGCGATAAAAACACCCCAGTAACTGGCATCTTAATAACTCATGATACCTTAGAAACAATTGTAGATGAAGCTATTGCTAAAAAATGTAATTTAATTGTTAGCTTTCATCCTATTGTGTTTTCAGGAATAAAAAAATTTAACGGACAAAATTATGTAAATAGAGTCGTTATAAAAGCGATAAAAAATAATATTGCCATTTATGCAGTACATACCGCTTTAGATAACGTTAAAAATGGAGTAAATAGCACTATTTGCAATCAATTAGGCTTAGTAAATCGAAAAATTTTAATACCCAAAACTAATTTTATTTATAAACTAACCACTTATGTGCCCATAAAAGAAGCTCAAAACCTGCGAAAAATACTTTTTAAAGCAGGAGCAGGAAATATCGGGAATTATAGTCAGTGTAGTTTTTCAGTAAATGGTGAAGGTACTTTTTTAGCCAATACATCTGCAAACCCAAAGTTGGGCGAAATCGGAAAATTGCACACCGAAAAAGAAACTCAAATAAGCGTAACTTTTGAAAAACATTTAGAAACAAAAATTGTACAAGCATTGTTAAAAAACCACTCCTATGATGAGATTGCTTATGAGGTAACTAAATTAACCAATACCTATCAAAATATAGGAATGGGAATGATCGGTGAATTAGAAAAACCAATGGGAACAATTCGTTTTTTAAATTTTTTAAAAGAAAAAATGAATACCGAATGTATACAACACTCAAAAATCATAAAAAAAGAAATTAAAAAAATAGCCGTTTTAGGAGGTTCAGGAAGTTTTGCAATAACGAATGCAAAACACCAAAAAGCAGACGTTTACATTACGTCAGACTTAAAGTATCACGACTTTTATCAAGCAGAAAATTCCATTTTATTATGTGATATTGGACATTATGAAAGCGAACAGTACACAAAAACACTTTTATATGAGTTTTTTATTAAAAAAATGCCTAATTTTGCAATCGTTTTATCAGATATAAATACAAATCCAGTCAATTATTTTTAAATATGGCAAAGAAAAAAGAAGCTACAGTAGAAGAAAAGTTAAGAGCATTATACAACTTGCAATTGGTTGATTCTCGAATAGATGAAATCAGAAACGTTAGAGGTGAATTACCTTTAGAAGTCGAAGATTTAGAAGATGAGGTGACAGGTTTAATGACGCGATTAGAGAAATTTAATTCCGAAAATGAACACCTATCCAATCAAATTTCTGAAAAAAAGAACATTATGGGAGAAGCAAAAGTGTTAATAACAAAATATGCTAATCAACAAAAAAATGTACGTAATAATAGAGAATATGATTCTTTAACAAAGGAAGTAGAATTTCAAGGTTTAGAAATTGAATTAGCCGAAAAAAACATCAAAGAGTTTAAATCGCAAATTGAATTTAAAAATGAAACTATTGAAAAAATAACTTCTCGCTTAGAAGAACGCAACAAACATTTAACACATAAAAAAGAAGAGTTAAGTGAAATTTTAGCAGAAACAGAAAAAGAAGAAGAAGCTCTTTTAACACAGTCTAAAAAATACGAAAATAAAATCGAAGACCGTTTGGTTACTGCATACAAAAGAATCCGCTCTAAAGTCCGCAACGGACTAGCAATTGTTCCTTTAGAAAGAGGAGCTGCAGGAGGATCTTTTTTTACGATACCGCCACAAGTGCAAATGGAAATTGCAAGTAGAAAAAGAATTATTATGGACGAACATTCAGGTCGTATTTTAGTAGATTCGGAATTAGCACAAGAGCAAAAACTAAAAATGAAGCGTATATTTGCAAAACTATAAAATTGCAAAAAAAATGATAACTTTGAAGCTGTCTTATTTTTAAATAAGGCAGCTTTTTTATTTTTAAAAAAATGTACAATGACCGAAATACCGTTAAAACGAATAAATAAATACCTAAGTGAAATAGGTTATTGCTCTCGTAGAGCCGCAGATAAACTAATAGAACAAGGAAGAGTAACCATAAACGGTAACGTACCTGAAAAGGGTACAAAAGTAGCGCCAAATGATGTAGTAGCAGTAAATGGGAAACAAGTTGGGATACAAAAAGAAAAACCCGTATATATCGCATTTAACAAACCTGTAGGTGTTGTTTGTACAACCGATACTCGTGTAGAAAAAAACAATATTATAGACTATATCAACTACCCTACTCGTATTTTTCCTATCGGAAGATTAGACAAACCCAGTGAAGGACTTATTTTTTTAACCAACGATGGTGATATTGTAAATAAAATATTAAGAGCAAGAAATAACCACGAAAAAGAATATTTAGTAACCATAAATAAATTAATTACCCCCGATTTTATACAACAAATGAGTAACGGATTACCTATTTTAGATACTATTACCCGAAAATGTAAAGTAGAACGCATAAATAAAAACACCTTTAAAATTGTATTAACACAAGGATTAAATAGGCAAATTAGGCGCATGTGTGAGTATTTAAATTGTGAGGTAGAAAAATTAAAAAGAGTGCGAATTATGAATGTTTCCTTAGATGTTTCAGTAGGAAAATGGAGAGATTTAACTAAAAACGAATTGGAAGAAATTGACAAATTGGTTATTAATTCATCTAAAACATATAAAAATTAATCAATTCATATTAAATATGACATTTTTTTAGTTTTAACGGGTTTTGTAAAGCATTAAGTAATTTTTGTTCGGACATATTTAGTAAGACTCTTTTAAAGCAAAAAGGTTTAGCGACAGAATGAAATGTTTTTCTTTAATATTCCAATATATTACTTGTAAACTTCAATAGCGAACTTATTGACCTAACAATCATCTATTTAATTCTGTTTTAATTACTGCTGTTTTTCAGCATTTAATCTTAATATATTTGTTTTTATAATTCTATTATTTTTGTTTCTATAAATATACACGTATTAAAATAGTAATTACTATAGTTTTTATTGATGTTTTTTATATATTTATCACTAAAACCTATTACATTAAAACTAATGACAATAACTCAATTAAATTATGTGTTGGCAATTGCTAAGTATAAAAATTTTACTAAAGCAGCAAAATCTTGTTTTGTTTCTCAACCTACATTAAGCATGCAATTGCAAAAACTGGAAAACGAGCTTGATATTCAAATATTTGATAGAAGTAAAAAACCTTTAGAGCTTACTGAAGTTGGTAAAAAAATAGTGCTACAAGCTAAAAATATTGTAGATGAGTCAAGACGAATACAAGATATTATTGATCAGGAAAAAGGATTTATTGGTGGCGAATATAAATTAGGGATTATTCCTACAGTTATGCCTACATTATTGCCCATGTTTTTGAAAACATTTATTACTAAATACCCTAAGGTTCAACTTAAAATTTTAGAGCTGACTACTCCTCAAATTATAAAACAATTAAAAGAAGGTTATATTGATGCTGCACTTGCAGCAACACCATTAACAGAAGAAAATATTATAGAAAGGCCATTGTTTTATGAGCCTTTTATGGCGTATATACCTAAAAATCATCGTTTAAGGAATGAAACTAAAATTAAAGTTTCAGATTTAGATTTAAACGATATTTTATTACTTGAAGATGGTCATTGTTTTAGAGATGGTATTATTAACCTATGTAGCGCATCTATTGAAGGTAAAAAGCGAAAGTTTAAATTAGAAAGTGGCAGTTTTGAAACTCTTATTAACTTATCGGATGAAGGCTTAGGAATGACCTTGTTGCCGTATTTACACTCACAACAATTACAACAAAAAAATAATGCAAATTGCAAACATTTTACAGATCCGAAACCTGCAAGAGAAGTTAGTTTATTATATCATAAAAACGAATTAAAAATACAAATTACAAATGCTTTAAAAGACACGATTAATAACGCTGTAAGAGGCACTATCGCTTTTTTAGACGTGCAAATTATTAGTCCAAAATCGTTGAAATTATAATATCTAAAATACTTATTGGATAACTATTTTAAGTATATTAAACATTTATTTAATTCAGGTTTTTGTAATGTTAATTGAAGTAACCAAATTTTTAATTCTTCAATTTCATAAGGCAATAATCTAGTTAATGCCTTTTTAAGTTCTTTACTAAATAGATTACTATCAAAACTAACCCTTTCTAGTACGGTTTTAGTGTAGTCAAACATTGCTCTTGCCATATTTTTTTCAGTTTTTAGGATTTACTACCAAATTTATATGATGTTTTATAATTAATTTGATATAACTATATAAAGAAACGATATTATTTTTCAAATATTCTTTAAGAAATGTTAAAGTTTTTAAAATTTGATTACAGTTTCACTTTCACACTCCATTCATAGGTAAATTGAGCTACTTTATCCCCTATTTCATCTATTGCGTTTACGGTTAACGTCATTTTTTGCCCTTCTTTAGTCGTAAAAGCTTCTTGCAATTTTTTCGCTATTAAATCGCCATCTACACAAGTGAAATAAACACGACCTTTTACTTTTTTAAAATAACTGCCTGTATTATAAGTAACCAACATTGATACTTTGTTACCACTTTCTTTAATTTTTTTTAAAACCAAAGCTCCTGTTGCTAGTTCCGATGCCATTGCTTGTACTGCAAAATACATCGATCCAAACGGGTTCTGATTTATCCAACGATGTTTAACAGAGGTAACGCAAGTGGTGTTTGTAATCGACTTTAAACGTACTCCGCTAATGAATGCTGAAGGAAGTTTTGTCATTAAAAATAAGTTTATTTTTCGAGGAGATAAATTCATATTTACATCTATTTTTTCTCAAATATAGCCATTTTCAATGCTATTTTCCAAATTTATAGATTATAAAAATAACGCAAACATCAACTTTTAAAAAATATAGGGATTTTATATTTTTAAATGATTTAACTCATCTATTTTTTGACACAAAAAGCTTTAAACAAACTCAATAATAAACGCTTATTCTGTAAAAAAAACTTAGTTACATCACTACAATCCAGTTTTACCCCTCAATTTAAAGTAAAAAGGTTTTTTTCTTTTTTTTTCTTGCTCAATAATGAGCAAAACATCTAAATATGTTAAATAAATGTTAAATTTTAGTACTTTGTATTGCATAATACTATTTAAAAGACATATCTTTGTGTCGGATAATACTATATATTTAAAACCTTATCAAAAAAATGAACAATTTACGTCACCTTAAAAAATTACTTCTATGAAATTAGAAAACACAAAAGCTCAAATGAGAAAAGGAGTTTTGGAATACTGTATTTTGTCTGTTTTACACGTTAAGGACGCGTATGTCGCTGAGATTTTAGCAACACTTAAAGAGGCTAAATTACTTGTTGTAGAAGGTACTATTTATCCGTTATTAACCCGTTTAAAAAACGCGGGCTTATTAAATTATAGATGGGAAGAATCTACATCCGGACCACCAAGAAAATATTACTCTTTAACCGAAAACGGAGAAACATTTTTAAAAGAATTAACAAAAACTTGGAATAATTTACAACAAGCAGTAAATATAGTAACCCTAAAAAAAAATAACCATGAATAAAACAGTAAATATAAATTTAGGAGGATTAATTTTTTATATTGATGAAAACGCCTATCAAAAATTACGAAACTACTTAAATGCTGTAAAAAAATCTTTTACAGGTTCATCAGGAGAAGATGAAATTATTTCAGACATTGAAACTCGTATTTCAGAGTTATTTTCTGAAAAACTACAACATAACAGGCAAGTTGTTACCTTAAAAGAGGTTGACGAAATTATCAATACAATGGGGCAACCAGAAGACTATATGGTTGACGAAGATATTTTTGAAGACACTACAAACAACAATTCCGCCCACAATAAAAAACAAAAAAACACTACTCGAAAATTATTTAGAGATACCGAAAACAGTAATTTAGCTGGTGTATGCTCAGGTTTATCTCATTATTTAGGAATTGACGCCATTTGGTTGCGTTTATTATTAATAGTCACAGTATTGTTAGGCGGTAGCGGCGTAATAATATACATTTTATTTTGGATTTTAATGCCTGAAGCTAAAACCACTGCCGATAAAATTGCAATGATGGGCGTTCCAATTAATATATCTAATATTGAAAAAAAAATAAAAGAAGGGTTTGATATTGCTTCAAAAACCGTTAAAAATGTAGATTATAAAAACGCTCAAAACGGAGTTTTAACTTTTTTTAATACCATAGGTAATTTATTGGTAGCGATGTTTAAATTTTTCGGTAAATTTATAGGTATATTATTGGTAGTTTTAGGTGCTTCCAGCATAATTAGCTTATTAGTCGGTTTATTTACCACAAGTACATTTAGTATTTTTAACTTTGGATTGGCTACTAAATTAGAATTGTATGATTATGCTCTAAGTTTACCGATTTGGATATTATCATTAATTGCATTTTTTGCAATTAGTATTCCGTTTTTCTTTCTTACTTATTTAGGCTTAAAAATAGTAATTACTAATTTAAAATCTATCGGTAGTGTTGCTAAATTTAGTTTACTAGGTTTATGGTTGTTTTCTGTAATTTTCATGTCAACAGAAGGTATTAAAACAGGATTAAGATTTAATGAAAATGCAACCGTTATTATAAAAGAAGAATTACCAATTACCGCAAACGACACATTGCATATTAGCATGATTGCCAATGAGTTATTTTCTACTTCGATGAAAAGAAGAGCGAACGAACAATTTGTATATAATGAGAATGATGACAAACAAATTTTTACACAAAACATTCGTTTAATTATAAAATCGACCACAGGTAACATTGCAAAAATAAAAATAAGAAAACAAGCAGGTGGCGTTTCTTATAAAGCAGCAAAAGCAAGAGCTGAAGACATTAAATACAGTTTTACTTTAGAAAACAACCATTTAAAGTTAAACAACTATTTAATAGCAAGCTCAGAGCAAAAATACAACAACCAACACATAGAAATCACGCTTTATTTGCCCGAAGGAACTACTATTTATGCTGATGAAAACACATATTATTATCATCAAAATAACGATACTTATAATGATATTTTAGAAAATGGTGATGAAGCTCATTATTTACAAATATTAAAAAACAAAACTAAATGTTTAGATTGTAAAACAATAGATTTTGAAGATGACGAAGAAAATAAGCTAGAAACAGGTCAATTAAGTATTGATGAAAATGGACTTAAAATTAACTTTGCAGGAAATAAAAACAAAAAAGTTTTCTTTAAAATAGATAAAAACGGCATTAAAGTTAAAACAGAAAATATTAAATAATAACTAAAATTAATTATTATGAAAACAATAATAAAATGCGCAATACTTATAATTATTACAATGATTATGCAAAGTTGCAAAGTAGATTTTAATTTTTCTGGAGAAAAAGGAAACGGAAAAGTTACCACAACTAGTCGATTTACTGAAGAAAATTTTACCAGCATCAATGCATCCGAAGGATTAAATGTAATCCTTAAGCAAAGTGAAAATACATCCGTAAAAGTGCAAACAGATCAAAACTTACAAAACATAATATTAACCGAAATAAAAGATGGTGTTTTACACTTACATACCAGTAAACATATAAAAGACGCATCCGTAAAAAAAATATTGGTACATTTTGTTACTATTAACACTATAAAAACTAGTAGCGGAGCAAATGTAAATGGTATCAATACCATAAATGAAACCGATTTAAAATTAACAGCTTCTAGCGGTAGTAGTATTAATTTAAGTGCAAAAACAGACTCTTTAATCTGTACAACTTCTAGCGGAAGTAGTATTAAATTAAGCGTAAAAACAAATCATTTAACTTGTAAAACATCTAGCGGAAGTAGTATTAAAGTTAACGGAACTTCAAATATATTTACAAGTACAGCTTCTACCGGAAGTAGTATTAATGCTAGTAAATTAATAGCCAATCATTGCGATTCAAAATCGTCTAGCGGTTCGAGTATTAAAATTAACTGTAAAAAAAGTATGACTTCACAATCGTCTATCGGTTCAATAATTAGGCATTCAGGAAGTTCAACAAAAATAGTTAAAGAAAAAAGCTCTGGCGGAAGTATTTTTGAAATAAATTAAAATCGCAAAAAAAAATTAATTATATAATTACAAAACCTTTTGAGTAACCTAATTTTGAAATGATTTTTTAGAAAAAAACTTAATCTAAAAATATTTTTTACAAAAGTTAATCAAAGGGTTTTTACAACCACTTCCTGGTAACTAAACCAATTAAAACCTTTGGACTTAGTATAATTTTAAACCGTATTTTTTCTTGATAATTGGGTTGTGCTATTTCCCAACCCAAGGTAGACGAAACAGGAAAATACAACTCAAAATAACCAGGTACTAAATTTAAGTGTAAACCTGTGTCGTAAACTGCTTGTGGATTTCCTTCACTTCCAACTAGCCCAACATCACCATAAACAAAAATGTAACGCCATAAGTTAGTACTAACACTAGCAGTTGTCATCCATTTATTAGTTAACGGAATATTTAATCGGCTTTTAAAACCACCTTCTGCAATAATAATTTGTTGGCGGTATATGCCTGTATCTTCTGATCTTCCGTAGTAATTATAATCAAATAAATAATCTGAAGGTCTATCTAACGAAAAGCCAAAAAAATTGGTATTGGTATTGTTCTGTAAAAATGTACCTGCAAAAACTCGGAAACTAATTAATTTATTATCTTTAAATGATTTTTGAAAACTATATGTTAAGGATAGTTTACTAAAATTTTTTGCAAACTGAACATCGGCATTAAACCTATAATTATTAAATAAATCTGAATCTCCAATACCATATTTAAAATTTAAAACATTGTAATTTGGAATAGCAACAGTAGCGTTATCTAAAGCTGTTTCAGGGTTTAAATCAATCTCTTTATTTACTGAAACGTATCTTGCGGTTGCATATTGATAAAAGTCTGACCGTAAGTTATTTTTTTTTCTGAATGAAAAATGTAGGTACGGATTAATTTTTTGATACCTTAATTCCTCTTTATAGTGATAGTTTTGGTAGCTGATACCGTAATTTAATGTAAATAGCTTTTTGTTTTTAAAATGTTGTGAATACTGTGTACTCATGCTTCCTGTAATTTTTTCACTTCTAGTTCCGTACAATGGTTTAAGGCTATATGTAAAGTTTTTTTTAAGTAATGTTTTGTTGGTTAATCTAACACCTAGCGAAACACCATCATATAAGTTAAAACCTAATTCAGGAACATAAAATAATTGGTTATGATTACTTGCTTCGGCATCTTTAAGTAACGAAAACTTTAAGGGTTTGTTAAATAGATGTGGTTTTAGTGTTTTTGTATTGTTACGCAAGTTATATTCGGGTATAATGCCTTCATAATTTAAAATAATACGATCGGGTTTATTGTTCGGTATTTTAAACGTTTTAGTGCCTAAAAAACCTTCTACATATTGTTTACTAACAATCGTATCATTAATTAATTGATAAATAGAAATTGGTGTGCTCGATTTTTGAATGTTTTTTAAGGTAATATCTATAAAGTTTCCGTTTTTATGTACTTCTTTAATGGTGTAATCTATTCGTTTATGCGTATTAATAAAATCGGGAATAAACCAACTAATATCTTTATTTGTTTTGGCTTGTAATAGTGTAATAAATTCTTCTGAGTGTATACTTTTTAAATTATTTTTTTTGTAAAATTCGGTAATAGTTTCAGAAACTAAGTTTTTACCTAAATAATCATCTAAATATAAAAGCCCAATACCTGCTTTATTTTTATTTGCAATGTTTGCGTTATATCTTAATAACGAATCTTTTGGTGTTTTTATCGGTTGATCTAAATTTTTACGTGCGGTATATTGACTAAAGTACTGGTATTGTTCATTAAAATGTTTTTTTGCTATTTGAAATGATCGTATTCCCCAAATTTCAGATAATGAACCTAATATTTTCATATTTGGGTAATTGTCTTTAACATATTGCATCATTAAATAAGTTTCAAGTGCATCATTTAACCAAAAATCGGTACGAGGATTGGTATTAACAGTGTTTTTAATAAAATTGGAAATGGTACTTTTTAATATTTTAATTTCATATTTAAATCCATCAGGAAAAGGATGAATAAAGCTAGGTAATTGACTAATGCCATATACGGGGTTTTTACGGTATGAAACATTTGAAAGCAACATGTTTTTATGCGGATAATCACCTAGCTTTTCCGTAATAAAAGATGCAATTTTATCGTGTATTACAGCTTTTAAACCGTCTATTAATTTATCGTCATTAATATTGGTAATAAAAGTGAATTTATCGGTTTCTATTTTTCTGAATTTTTTTTCTTTAGTAAGGTGTAGTTCGTTAAAAATGATGTTTTTTCCTGTTAATTTTTGTGTTTTAAATTTTTTATTTACCGTTTTTTTTATAACGTTTAAACTACTTACAACTGTATAGTTTTTAGGGTACGTTAAGGTTAATGTTAAATTTGCGTTCGGAAAATAAAAGTCGTCTAAGTTTTTATTACTGTAATATTCCCAATTTTTCGAGGTTAGTTTTGCAGGTGTTATAAACCAATTTTTTAGTTTTACATTTTTATTGTAATCAATACCAAAACGTGTAAATTTAGTATGTGGCAATTGTAAATTGTAATTTAATTTAATGACAACACTACTTTTAGGCGCAAGAGGTGTTTTAAGTGCAATTTTCACAATATCGACTTCAATTCTTTCAAAAATTATTTTTTCTAAATTTACTGTTATACTATTTATGGTAGTAACACCTCGGTAGCTATCTTTTGAAAACTGTAATCTGCCTGCGTATTCTTCTACAAATCTTTTTGCGAGTTCACTTTTATTATTCGAAGAAGCGTTATTCCAATCAGATAAAAAAATTTCATTTAAAGTGCGTGTACTGGTGTTTATAAAATTAATGGTTTGTTCAATTTTTATGCTATTTTTTTCAGGAATAAATGTTGCTTTTACATCAATAATATGTTGTGCATTTGTAAAAAAACAAAGACTTGTAAGTAGTAACGCTAAAATGTAATTTTTACTTTTCAATGTATTTGATACTAAATTTTGAACCTACTTTTTATAATTGAATTATAAATGGTAGGTTGTACTAATGATTGTTTAAAAGTTAGGACTTAGTGCGTATTTTTTATAAAAACTATCTAAAATATCTATAACTTCGTCTTCGGTATCTACTACATTAATTAAGTTTAAATCGCCAACACTAATGGTTTTATGTTCTTCTTCCATAGTTTTTTTTATCCAATCCAATAAGCCGTTCCAATATTCCTTTCCTACTAAAATAATAGGAAATTTTTCTATTTTTTTAGTTTGTATTAAAGTAATTGCTTCAAAAAGTTCATCTAAAGTTCCGAAACCTCCTGGCATAACCACAAATCCTTGAGAGTATTTTACAAACATTACTTTACGCACAAAAAAGTAATCGTGGTTTATGTTTTTATCAACATCAATATACGGGTTGTCATGTTTCTCAAAAGGTAAGTCTATATTTAAACCTACGGAAACACCTCCTTTTATATGCGCTCCTTTATTACCAGCTTCCATTATTCCTGGTCCGCCACCAGTAATTACACCATAACCATGATCTACAATTTTAGAAGCTACTTTTACGGCTAATTCATAATATTTTTCTCCTGGTTTTGTACGTGCTGATCCAAATATAGAAACACAAGGTCCTATTTTACCCATTTTTTCAAAACCCTCAACAAACTCGCTCATAATTTTAAAAATTGCCCACGAGTCGTTTGATTTTATTTCATTCCAAGTTTTATTTAATTGTAAGTCGCCCATTTTATTTTTATTTTTATATTCAAACCTATCAAAAGTAATTCTTTTTACTAAACCGCAATGCATTTTTAATAAAGTTTTAAGAAAACTTTATTAATTTTTTTAATCTTAATTTATGGTTGCTTTCAAAACTTTATTTTTTTCATTAATTTTTTAATTTTCCGAAACTTACCCTTAAAATAATCATTGTCGTTTGTTTTAAAACATAAGACCGATTCCATGTAAAACAAAAAAGATATAAATTATTGATTATAAATATATAGTAAGTTTTTTTTTGCAAAACAAAAAATAAAATCTACTTTTCAAAATGAAAGTTTGTATTAATCTTAATAAACTGCAATCTATATGTAATATTGTAAATAATATAGCTTTTGAATATTCGATAAAATTCTAATCATCGAATAACAATATTAAATTATTTAATACCGCTTCCTTTTGGGTTAGGATAGTTTATTGATTACTTTTACCTTTTAAATTAAAAAAAAATGATTAAAAAACAAATCCCTAACTTAATTACACTATTAAATCTTTTCTGCGGAAGTGTAGCCGTATTATACGCCGTACAAGGCAATTTATACGTTGCAGCTATTTTTGTAGCACTAGGTATTATTTTTGATTTTTTTGACGGTTTTGCCGCACGATTATTAAATGCTAAAAGTGATTTAGGATTGCAATTAGACTCGCTTGCCGATATGGTTACAAGCGGGCTTGTACCTGGAATTGTTATGTTTAAATTGTTAGAAAAATCAACACATAAATTTAGCTATACTGCCAATTTTTTTAATGAAGGTTGGAATATTGAAAACTTCGTACTACTACCTTTATTTGGACTGTTAATTACCTTAGCGTCATGCTACCGCTTAGCCAATTTTAATATTGACGCTCGCCAAACCGATTCTTTTATTGGCTTACCAACTCCTGCAAATACACTTCTAATACTAAGTTTTCCGCTAATTTTAATAACTAATAGTACCGAATGGATACACAACTTAATTCTAAACAAATGGTTTTTAATAGGCTTAACGGTATTAAGTAGCTATTTATTAAATGCCAATTTACCTTTGTTTTCTTTAAAAATGAAAACTTATGGTTTTAAAAAAAATGCAGTAAAATATATATTTATACTACTATCAATTTTAGCTTTAGCGTGCTTACAGTTTTTAGCAATACCACTAATTATAGTGTTTTACATAGTGCTGTCGGTAATTATAAATTTAAAAAAATAGCACTTTCGTTTTTATGAAACCAATTACGTCAAAAAATACTACCGTTTATTTTAATAACGATTGCTATTCTGCAATAAATAAACACTTAATAAACACAAAATACTCCGCCTTATTTATACTTGTTGATACCAATACAATTGAGCATTGCTACCCTAATTTTATACGTAATATTGAATGTGATATTCCTATTGAAATCATACAAATAGAAGCTGGCGAAGAACATAAAAACTTAGAAACTTGCTCTGGAGTTTGGAATGCATTGTCAGACCTAAATGCCGACCGAAAATGTTTAATACTCAACCTTGGCGGTGGCGTAGTAACAGATTTAGGAGGTTTTATTGCTTCTACTTTTAAACGAGGCGTACGCTATATAAATGTACCTACAAGTTTACTGGCAATGGTTGATGCTTCTGTTGGCGGAAAAACAGGTATTGATTTAGGACATTTAAAAAACCAAATAGGCGTTATTAATAATGCTGAAATGGTTTTAATTGACACGCATTTTTTAAACACTTTAACTACTACTGAAATGCGATCTGGTTTAGCTGAAATATTAAAACATGGTCTTATTTACAGCTCCAAGTATTGGGGAAAAGTAAGCGCCTTAAATAGCTTAACTACAGCCGATTTAGATACTATTATTTATGAATCGGTACAGATTAAAAATGAAATTATAACCCAAGACCCTAAAGAAGATGGCGTTCGAAAAACATTAAACTTCGGACATACTTTAGGTCATGCTATAGAATCATACTGTTTAAAAAACGAAAACAAAACAACTCTTTTACACGGTGAAGCTATTGCTGTCGGAATGATTTTAGCTTGTTATTTAAGCACTAAACTTACAGGTTTTAGTACAACTGATTGTAATGCTATAAAAAAAGTAATTATTAATTTATACGGCACCGTTTCTTTTAATAATGAAGACATTACTCCTATTATTGAATTATTAAAATACGATAAAAAAAATAGCTTCGGAAATATTAATTTTGTGCTATTAAATAGTATCGGAACACCTAAAATAGACTGTATTGTAGATAATCAACTAATTTTAGAAGCATTTGTTTATTATAGTAACTAGTATATTGATGTAAAAAATTGTTCCTAAAAAAACATGAAACCTTTAAAATAATTAGGAAGTATTATTGATCCAAATTTTTAAATATTTCTTTCATTAAACGTGTTTTATCGTTTAGGAATTCCTCCATCGAAATCATAGTTTCTATTTGGTATACGCCATCAATATTATTTATTGTAAAAATAATATTTTTTGCTTGTTTTATCTCTTTTGCTCTAATTTTACAAAGTACATTAAACCTACCTGTAGTCAAGCTTACTACCGTAACCAAATGGTGTTTTTTTAATACTATTTAGGCTAATTCGAAAATGTTAAACGAATTGTTTAAAAACACCCCTACATAAGCTATAAACGAGTATCCAAATTTTTCGTAATCTATTTTTAATACAGAACCTGTAATAATACCAGATTCTTCTATTTTTTAACTTTAATATGTACTGCTTAAATTCAATAACTTAACGCAACAAATATTAATAATTTTTTAGCAATATCTGTAAACGGAACACGTATGTTGTCTATCAATATTTCTAAAATTTAAAAACCTACTTCACCTAATTTAAAGTTTGTCATAAATAAATAGTGTTAAAAAAGTTAGGCTCATATATATTAACAACTAAACAAATAGCTTTCAATACTATTTTCATTATTTACTTGAATTTGATGAACTATTGATAGTAATTTAGGTGTTTTTATTGAGTTATTAATAGTTATTTTTTCATTATCTGCATCAAACTCTTTATGCCCAAAGTATTCTTCCAAATCCCCTATTTTTATTAACTTCGGAATAAAATTTATCTTATTTTTATTTAAAACCTCTTCAAACTGTATCGCAATGTCTATTATTTCTTGAAACTCATTTTTTACATTCCGTATAATTACATCAAAAAATAGTTTTTCATTTTCAGGAAGCTTAAAATAAGTTTGATAATTATCTCCCAAACGCGATACATTTGCAATAGTGCTAAAAGCGATTAAAAGCGACTTGAAAACGTATTTACGAGTAGTTTCCCGACTATAATCGTCAGGATAATGACCTGCTTCAAACAAAATAGTAGGAGTTTTTAACGATTGAAACGTATCGCCTACACAATTTAAATTAAAATCATCCGTATACCGTGAAATTTGATTAGGTAATTCGTGTTGTAACGCATCATTAATATGTACAATTACTTCCATTGCTTTTTTACGAGTAGTTGTTATTGAGCGTTGTTTGTTTTCCGAAGGTGATAAAAAAGAAAGTACTGACGAGTTTGCAGAAAACCCTGCGCTAAAAATAGTACGTTGACCATGTAAATTAAAACAATAATTAGGATTAAATAGATTATAAACATTATGTAAAACCACACTTTCGGGCTGTGTTAGCGCTTGCGCATCTCTATTTAAATCCACTTTATTAGCATTTAAACGAGTATAATAGCTTGCACCGTCTGGATTTAGGATAGGAATAATGCAAAAAGTACAGCTATCTAATAGCTTATTAATCTCATTATCTTTTAAATGTAAGCAATTAAAGAAATCAAAAATTGCCTTTGTGGTAGTGCTTTCGTTACCGTGCATTTGCGACCATACTAAAATTTTTGTGATTCCAGTACCAAATATATAACTGTAAATTGGTTTTTTTTCTACAGAATTTCCGATTTTTTCAATTTTAACAAGATCACTATGTCTGTCATGTAGCGCTTCAATATGAGTATTTGTAATATACCTTCCTATTAATTTACGCTCTTTTATGCGGCTGTACTTTATCATCTATATTTTTATATAATACAAATGTAAACATTCTATATTTTACAATTGTAACCATGCGAATTTGTTTTTTCCGTTACAATTGTATCCAATATATCTTATGAGAAATGTATTTTATCAATCTATTGTCGCGTATTTATAGTTTTTGCTAAAAACAACTAATTGCCAGATCATTATAGTGCCTTACCTAAACTATAGGTTTCTGTTTTTAATTTAATTTTAGTCATTTATTTTGCGGTAACTCTCTTTTAGCGTACATTTGTAAACAAAAATAACACAATGAAAGACCTTGTTAATTTTACAGTTCGTTTACAAAAAATACTGCACTTTTATGAGTTATCTGCATCAGGTTTAGCAGCAAAAATTGGAGTACAACGCTCTAGTATTTCACATATTATTTCTGGAAGAAACAAACCTAGTTTAGATTTTATTATTAAAACTTTAAACACTTTTAAGGAAGTCGATTTTAATTGGCTAATAAACGGAGAAGGTAATTTTCCAAAATCAGAAACCCCTACTCCATCTTCAAAAACAGTTGAAAACTTATTTTCTGAAACAACTAAAAAAAAATCAACAATTTTTGAAGAAAAAAATAAATCAATCTTAAAATCAGAAAACAACCATTTAATACCTAATTCCGATAACTCACGTATTCTAGATAAAATAATACTTTTATATAAAGACGGAAGTTTTGATTCCTATCAAAAATAAAAAAAAGAACATGAAAATATAAAGTTATCTTCTAATAGTAAATTATTATTTTTTCTTTTGTCTTTTTTTGGGCAATACAATGATTGTAAAACACAAAAATAGAATCTCTTATATAGTATCTATAAACATATTATTTTGTTACTTTGTAGGTGAAAAATATTTTATAATGAAATACGCTTACCTATTATTTATTTTTACACTACTTACATCTTGTTATCAAGTAGAACGTAATTGTGCCGATTTTAAAGATGGTACTTTTGAATATACATACCAAGTAAATGAAAAAACCATAACCTCTAAATTTACACGTAAAGGCAATTTGGAAATTGATTACAATGGCAAACACGTAGATTCTATTAATGTACGTTGGATAAACGATTGCGAATATATTTTAAGCACCATTAACCCTAAAACATTATCGCAAAAAAAAGCGATACATATTAAAATATTAACAACTACAAAAAACACCTATAATTTTGAGTCTAAAATAATAAATGACCCTCAAAAACGAATCAGCACAGGAACTGTAACTAAAACTAATTTATGATTGAATTTTTAACAAGTCCAGATGCGTTAGTAGCGCTTCTTACCTTAACATTTTTAGAAATTATATTAGGTGTCGATAATATAATTTTTATATCAATCGCATCTAGTAAACTACCCGAAAACCAACAAAAAAAAGCAACAAATATCGGGCTGTTTTTAGCAATGATTATGAGAATTATATTGCTCTTTGGCATTTCTTCTTTAATAGCCTTAAAAGCTCCCTTTTGGAATATTAATTTACCTTGGATACAAGGAGGAATTTCTGGTCAATCGGTAATATTATTTGCAGGAGGTTTATTTTTAATATACAAAAGCACAAATGAAATACGTGAAAAAGTAGAAGAACCAGAACATGACAAAGACGAAATAATTACACATCGAAAATCTACCATATCCAAAGCTATTGTGCAAATTATGCTCATAAATATTGTGTTTAGTTTCGATTCCATTTTAACTGCTATTGGCATGACAAACGGTTTAAGCGACAACCCAGATAATGCATTGGTTATCATGATTATTGCAGTTGTTATCTCTGTCGTTATAATGATGATTTTTGCGCACCCTATTGGGAAGTTTGTAAATAAAAACCCCTCAGTACAAATACTAGGTTTATCTTTTTTGATACTAATTGGCTTTATGTTAATAGCAGAAGCAGCACATTTAGCACATTTAAGTGTCTTTGATAATGAAGTTGGCGTTATTCCTAAAGGATACTTATATTTTACCATTACCTTTTCTATGTGTATTGAGTTTTTAAATATGAAGTTAAAAAAAATGAAATTAAAAAAATATTAAATTTACAAAACCATTTTATCTAACAACTATTTTGTTTGTAAATTAACCCCTAAAAATAAACACATATGGATATCAACTTCAACAAAAACGAAGATTACAATAAATTATTACTTTCAGATTTACGTAGAAAATTTAAAAAAGTAGCGTTAGGTGGTGGTCAAAAAAAAATAGATAAACATCACGAAAAAGGAAAAATGACCGCTCGTGAACGTATTGACTATTTATTAGACAACAAAAAACCAAGCATAGAAATCGCCGCATTTGCAGGAGATGGAATGTATGAAGAACACGGCGGATGCCCATCAGGAGGAGTTGTTATTAAAATAGGCTACGTAAGCAATAAACAATGTATTGTGGTAGCCAATGATGCTACAGTAAAAGCAGGCGCTTGGTTTCCTATAACAGGAAAAAAAAATTTAAGAGCACAAGAAATATCAATCGAAAACCGATTACCAATTATCTATTTAGTAGATTCTGCAGGAGTTTACTTACCTATGCAAGATGAAATTTTTCCTGACAAAGAACACTTTGGACGTATTTTTAGAAACAACGCCATAATGAGTAGCATGGGAATTACACAAATAGCTGCTGTAATGGGAAGTTGCGTTGCAGGTGGCGCATATTTACCAATTATGAGTGATGAGGCATTAATTGTAGATAAAACAGGAAGTATCTTTTTAGCAGGAAGCTACTTAGTAAAAGCCGCTATAGGAGAAACTATTGACAATGAAACTTTAGGAGGAGCAACCACACATTGCGAAATATCTGGAGTAACCGACTATAAAGCAAAAGATGACAAAGATGCTTTAGACACCATTAAACGCACCATAAGCAAAATTGGAGATTTTGACAAAGCTGGATACAATAGAGAAAAACCCAAACATCCAAAAGAAAACCCGAAAGATATTTACGGAATATTACCTAAATCTCGATCAGATCAATACGATATGAAAGAAATTATTAAACGTTTGGTTGATAATTCCGAATTTGACGAATATAAAGCTATGTACGGGCAAAGTATAATTACATGCTATGCACGTATTGATGGTTGGGCAGTTGGTATTGTTGCCAACCAACGTAAAGTAGTAAAAAACAAAAAAGGTGAAATGCAATTTGGAGGCGTTATTTATAGTGATAGTGCCGATAAAGCAACTCGTTTTATAGCCAATTGTAATCAAAAAAAAATACCATTAGTCTTTTTACAAGACGTAACTGGATTTATGGTAGGTAGCAAAAGCGAACACGGCGGCATTATCAAAGATGGCGCAAAAATGGTAAACGCAGTAAGTAATAGTGTCGTCCCTAAATTTACTATTATTATTGGAAACTCTTACGGAGCAGGCAATTATGCAATGTGCGGTAAAGCATATGATCCGCGTTTAATTGTATCGTGGCCAAGTGCTAATTTAGCAGTAATGAGTGGCACTGCAGCTGCAAAAGTATTATTGCAAATAGAAACGGCCTCTTTGAAAAAAAGAGGAGAAAAAATTACACCCGAAAAAGAAGAAGAACTATTTAATAAAATTAAAGAACGTTATGACAAACAAATATCTCCTTATTATGCAGCGTCACGTATATGGACAGACGGAATTATAGATCCGCTAGACACTAGAAAATGGGTTTCATTAGGTATTGAAGCTGCTAACCACTCGCCTATTAAAAAAGCATTTAATTTAGGAATTATACAGGTATAATTTAAAACTGCACAGCATTTTAAATGAAAAAAAAACAGTACCTTTACCCTTTGCAGAAAACTATTTAACACTTAAAAAACAAAAAAATGTCAGGAATTTTAAATTTATTAAACAGCGATTTAGGAAAAACATTAATTAGCGGAATTGCTGGTCAAACAGGGCAATCTTCAAGTAAAGCATCATCATTATTAACCATGGCGTTACCTATTTTAATGGGAGCTATGAAAAAAAATACAGCAACTCCAGAAGGTGCAGCAGGATTAATGGGTGCATTAAAAAAACACGATGGATCTATTTTAAACGACCTTGGTGGCTTATTTAACAATGGAGTTGATGAAAACGTAATGAAAGACGGCGCAGGAATTTTAGGACACGTATTAGGCGGGTCTCAAGAAAACGTAGCTAATGCATTATCACAAAAATCAGGAATTGATATGGCATCTGTAATGAAAGTCCTAACCGTAGCAGCACCAATTGTAATGGGAGTTTTAGGAAAAGAAAACAAACAACAAAATGCATCTAACCAAAACGGAATTGGTGATTTACTAGGTGGCTTAATAGGTGGCGGAGCTAATGCTAACAAACAACAAAGCATGATTGAAAAACTATTAGACGGAAACGGTGATGGTAGTATTTTAGACGATGTTGCAGGAATGGTAATTGGTGGCGGCAGTAAAAAAAGTGGACTTGCTGGTTTATTAGGCGGATTATTTGGGAAAAAGTAGTAATATCTTTAAATTAAAAAATAAATAAAAACGAACTCAAATGAGTTCGTTTTTTTTATGCAAATACTTTTATATTCTGTACTTTTGAAAAAAAAAAACGTGTACGAATTTAAAAAAAAATGGGAAATCACTAAAAATTGGCAATTAATATTCCCTTTATTAGGTATTTTAGCCGTACTGCTATCTGGTTATTTAATAGCTACATTAATATTAACTAAATCAAATATTAATAATGTTGCATTATTATCCTTTTTAAGCTTTTTTATTGCCTACCTATTATTAAACCTAACCTTAAAAATTTTTATAAAACTAGAAAAACGCTGGAAAATTAATTACCGCTGGGAAATTATAGCTATTTTTTTAGTGTTTTCGATAACAGGATCAGTATCTGCTCGGGTTTCTATACCAATATCTGAGTACTTAGGCTTCCAACAAATTGAATACAAAACACTCCTTTGGATACTTCGTTTAATACTTATTTACCCCATTTATATCCTTTTATTAATCGCTTTTGGTTGGTTGTTTGGACAATTTAATTTCTTTTGGGAGTTCAAAAAAAAGATGTTAAAACGTATTGGGTTTAAGCGGTTTTTTAAAAATTAGTAACTGATGACTTTTGGTTATCATTAACTAAAAAAGCATTACTGATAGTTTCCTTTACATTCAAACTTTAACGATAAAAAACTGTTAATAACTATCTTTAAAATTTTGAAAACAAAATTCTAATTTTAAAATTCATTTTTTATATTTGTAGTATGGAGCACTTTGTAGTATCAGCACTAAAATACCGACCTCAAACATTTAAAGATGTTGTAGGGCAACAAACAATTACCAATACACTACAAAACGCAATTACCAATAACCACTTAGCACAAGCACTTTTATTTTGTGGACCTCGTGGAGTTGGAAAAACCTCATGCGCACGTATTTTAGCAAAACAAATTAATCAACAAGATCATCATGATGAAAATGAAGATTTTGCATTTAATATTTTTGAGCTAGACGCCGCATCTAACAACTCGGTAGATGATATTAGAAATTTAATAGAACAAGTTCGCATACCTCCACAAGTAGGAAACTATAAAGTATATATTATAGATGAAGTACACATGCTATCTTCAGCAGCCTTTAATGCATTTTTAAAAACACTAGAAGAACCGCCAAAACACGCAATTTTTATTTTAGCAACTACCGAGAAACATAAAATAATTCCTACCATACTATCTCGATGTCAAATATTTGATTTTAAAAGAATTACAGTAAAAGATGCCGCTAATTATTTAGCATATATTGCAAAAGAACAAGGTGTTAAAGCAGAAGATGACGCCTTACATATAATTGCTCAAAAAGCAGATGGAGCAATGCGAGATGCATTATCTATATTTGATAGAGTCGTTAGTTTTTCAGGTAAAAATCTTACCCGTAAAGCAGTTACCGAAAATTTAAACATTTTAGATTACGACACCTATTTTAAAACAACCGATTTAATACATCATAATAAAATACCCGAATTATTACTATTATTTAATGACTGTTTAGCAAAAGGTTTTGACGGAAATCATTTTATTTCTGGATTAGCATCTCATTTTAGAGACTTATTAGTTTGTAAAAACCCTGAAACCCTAAGTTTATTAGAAGTTGGAGAAAAAGCAAAAGAGCAATACGCTATACAAAGTCAACTTACATCAATAGCTTTTTTAATTCAAGGAATAGAAAAAGCAAACGGTTGCGACTTAAAATATAAAACTAGCAAAAACCAACGTCTTTTAGTAGAACTTACCTTAATGCAACTAGCATCCATCACTTTTGATGGAGAAAAAAAAAAGCATAAAAACTACATAATACCTGCTACTTTTTTTATTAGCACCAACACTCCTACTAAAACAGAAACCGCATCAAAAAAAATTACAGAAATCCCTAAAAAACAAACTCTTACCCCAATACTGACAAGTGTTCCAAAAGAAATTGTAATTCCAAAAATGAACGTTGATCAAAACAGAAAGGCATCAGCATTATCATTAAATAGTATCCATAAAAATAAAGAACACTTATCAGCAAAACAAGCAAAAGAAGTTATACCTGTTAATTTACCAACTGAAAATTTTAAGAACGAAGATTTAATTAAAATTTGGAAAAACTACACCAATCAAGTTCGTGAAGAAGGAAAACAAATATTAGCCTCTATTTTAGAAATTGATGAACCTAAAATAAAAAACACAACCATTCATTTAATATTCCCAAACACAAGCATGAAACTTCAATTAGAACATGCTCAAAAAGAATTACTTACCGAACTGCGAAAAAAATTAAACAACTACGACATTACTATTCAAATAGAAATAAACGAATCTACAGAAAAAAAATATATTTTTACAGACGAAGAATTTTTTAATAAATTAAAAAAAGAAAATTCGTCTTTAGGTTTATTACAACAAGAATTTCAATTAAATTTAATGTAACATTATGCTCGGACTAAAATTACCAACCGACCCAAGATGGGTAAACATTGTAGAAAAAAACATATCAGAAATATTAACCGACCATGCCTTTTGCGAACAAAAAGCAACCAGCACCGCCATTTCATTAATAGTGAGCTTTCCTGAATACACAGAGCTTGTACAAGAAATGACGAACTTAGTAAAAGAAGAAATGAGCCATTTTAAAATGGTACACGACCTAATTATAGCACGTGGCGAAACTCTTGGGCGTGACCGAAAAGATAAATATGTAAATCAATTGTTAAAATTTTTTCCAAAAGGTGGCAGTAGAAACACACAACTAGTACATCGTTTACTATATGCTGCACTAATAGAAGCTCGTAGCTGTGAACGCTTTAGATTACTGTCAGAAGAACTAACCGATAAAAATTTAGCTACCTTTTATAAAAATTTAATGATTTCCGAAGCAAACCATTACACCATGTTTTTAAAATTTGCCCGTCAATATGGAGAAGACATAACCATTGTAAATAAAAAATGGGATGATTTATTAGTATATGAAGCCGAAATTATGAGCAATTTAGGTGTCGAAGAAACAGTACACGGTTAATAAAACCTTAAAAAAAGTTCTTTTTTTTTTAATCATTAAAATAACCACCATGCAACTAGTTTTCGCTACTAATAATAAAAATAAATTAGAAGAAGTACAAAAAATAATTTCTACTATTAAAATCAAAACACTTTCAGCCATAAATTGTACTGAAAACATACCAGAAACAACACCAACCATAAAAGGAAACGCCATACAAAAAGCCGACTATGTAACTCAAAACTATAACGTAAACTGCTTTGCAGACGATACAGGATTGGAAATTGAAGCGCTACAAGGGGAACCAGGTGTACACAGCGCACACTATGCAGGAAACGATAGAGATTCCGATGCAAATATGAATTTAATTTTACAAAAACTAAAACACTTTAGCAATAAAAAAGCATGCTTCATAACCGTAATTGCACTCAACTTAAACGGAAAACAATATACCTTTAAAGGCATTTGTAATGGAACTATTATTGAAGAAAAACGAGGAAAAAAAGGTTTTGGTTATGACCCTATTTTTGTACCAGATGGTTTTACCACTACTTTTGCCGAAATGACACAAGTAGAAAAAGCAAGTATCAGTCATAGAGGTAAAGCAGTACGTTTATTAGTTGATTTTTTAAATAACTTGTAACCAATTCCACTCTAAACATATAATGCCAAACTAAAAAATC
>CAZWNY010000011.1:0-36056 GCA_964635575.1 uncultured Kordia sp.
GCAAAAGAGCGTTGCGATGCTGGTTATGGAGTAAACAAAACAGGAGAAGCAGTTTATTTAGACTTTGCATCGGCAATTAACCGTTACGGAAAAGAACAAGCATTGTTGCATGGAGATAAAAACCCAAGTGAAGCAAAAATATACGAATTAGGACAAGCAGTTATTGAAGCCAAATACGGAAATTTATTTCAAATGTACGAAAAAATTGTAGATGAAAACCCATACAAAACACCAATGATGATTTACCCTGCAACACACTACACAATGGGTGGCGTTTGGGTAGATTACAATTTAATGACAACTGTGGAAGGTTTATATTGTATTGGTGAAGCAAATTTTTCTGATCACGGAGCAAACAGACTTGGTGCTTCTGCATTAATGCAAGGGTTAGCTGATGGTTATTTTGTGTTACCCTATACTATTGGTGATTATTTATCGGATGATATTAGAACTGGAGAAATTTCGACAGAAACAAAAGAATTTGATACCGCAGTGAAAGATGTAAAAGAACGTTTAAACTTTTTTATTAATAACAAAGGAACCAAATCGGTAGATTATTTTCACAAAAAACTAGGTTTAGTAATGTGGGAAAAAGTTGGTATGGCACGTAATGAAAAAGGTTTAAAAGAAGCCATTTCAGAAATAAAAACCATTAGAGAAGAGTTTTGGAAAGAAGTAAAAGTTCCTGGAAGTTTAGATGAATTCAATCAAGAATTAGAAAAAGCAGGTAGAGTTGCCGATTTTTTAGAATTAGGAGAATTATTTGCTTTAGATGCTTTAAACCGTAACGAATCTTGTGGAGGACATTTTAGAGACGAATCCGTAGAAATTGATGGGCCACAAAAAGGAGAAGCATTGCGTAACGATAAAGATTATGCTTATGTTGCCGCATGGGAATACAAAGGCGAACCAAGTAATGCAATATTACATAAAGAACAATTAGAGTTTAAAGATATTGAGTTGAAAACAAGATCTTATAAGTAACATAACTAATTGAGTAAAGAAATAATTTATTATTACTTAAAACATTTATAAAGAAATAATTTAAAAAAACATGAACCTAACACTAAAAATCTGGAGACAAAAAGATGCAAATGCCAAAGGGCAAATGGTCGATTATAAAGTAACTGATATTTCAGAACACATGTCTTTCTTAGAAATGATAGATGTTTTAAATGAACAATTAGTAAACAATGGCGATGAACCAGTTGCTTTTGATCATGATTGTAGAGAAGGTATTTGCGGTATGTGTTCCATGTACATAAACGGAGAAGCTCACGGACCAGATCGTGGAATTACAACTTGTCAACTACATATGCGTTCGTTTAAAGACGGAGACACTATTACTATTGAACCATTTAGAGCAGCAGCTTTTCCTGTAATTAAAGATTTAGTTGTCGATAGAATGTCCTTTGAACGCATACAACAAGCAGGTGGATTTATTTCCGTAAACACCTCAGGAAACACACAAGATGCAAACTCAATTCCAATATCAAAACATGATGCTGATGAAGCTATGGATGCTGCAACTTGTATTGGCTGTGGTGCTTGTGTTGCTACCTGTAAAAACTCAAGCGCTATGTTATTTGTAGGCGCTAAAGTTTCTCAATATGCATTATTACCACAAGGACAAGTAGAAGCTGCCGATCGTGTTAAAAATATGGTCGCACAAATGGACTTAGAAGGTTTTGGCAACTGCACCAATACCGGAGCTTGTGAAGTTGAATGTCCAAAAGGAATATCATTAGAAAACATTGCTCGCATGAATAGAGAATATCTAAGTGCAAACCTAAAAGGATAAGAAATTATTTGCAAAAATAAAAAAACCTGCTCATTTAAGCGGGATTTTTTATTTCATACCTTTTGTTGAAAACTTAAATTCAACATTATGGTGTTAAATTAAGATAAATAACACCTACTAAAATTTATAAATTTTAGTAGGTGTTATACAATAGTTTAACGGAATATCATTTTCAAAAATATCTTCAATTAAAGTTTCATTAGCATTAAAAAATGACAACCCTATTTTAATACAATTAGGTTTGCACTTCTGAAGCATTTTATCATAAAAACCAGACCCATAACCAACTCTGTTTCCTTTTACATCAAATGCTAATAACGGAACAAAAACAACATCTAATTTTGTTTCTACCACTTCTATACCATCTACTGGTTCTGGAATATTATGTTTGCTTTTTACAATTTTAGTATTATCGGTAAGTAAATAATTGGTCATTTCTAAGGTTTTAAAATTACTCTTAGACACTATAATTTCTTTGTCCTTTGCATGTAAAACATGTAATATATATTCTGTTTGCACTTCTTTATATGCTGATATTGATAAAAATAAATGATAATACAAACCACCCCAAACAGGTGCATTTAATGTGTTGTTTGCTATTTGTAAACTCAAATTTTCTATTTGATTCACAGACAAATTATTCCTTTTTTGTTTGTATATTTTTCGAAATTCTTGCTTTTTCATATCACATTTTCCGATTTTATTGTACTAATATGCCTTTACAACTCATTAACGGAATATTACGTAACGCTCTTACGTTAATGGTGTTTTTACGGAACGTATATATATTATCGTACATTTTATTATCCTCAAAAAAAGTAACTTGAAATTGGTTATTAAGCACCAAAACTTCTTCCGTCATATACTCAATTTTCGCATACGATTTTGGAGGTAATATTTCAATTTTTTTACGCATATTAGACGTTATTTTATCGGAAGTATAACCGCCAGATAAAATAATTACCATTTCAATCGCAACCTCTTTATCATTTATTAGATAAGCATTCCAATCGTTACACTTAAAATCTTCATTATATTCTTGCACAACTGCAACGTAAACATTTTTTACTTTTGGTATAATAATATCTTTTTTCATAAAAACATTTTAATAGCGTACAATAAAACGTTTTACTGTCACCTATTTTAATATAAATTGCTGATCAACATCCCAATTTGCTCGTACTTCAATTTTGTCAGGATAATAGATTATACGTTCTGGTTGACGTTTTTTTAAATAATTACCTGTATCGTATTTTTGATTCGAATTAGCATCAAAAATCACTCGTAAACTATATTTTGCAGGGTGTATTTTGTCAAAATCAAATATTGCTTTTCCTTTACCAAACTGTTCATATTTTACTTTTCCACTTACCAATAATTGCACAATAACCGCTTGTTTTGGCATATTTTTTAAAGTGACACGCATGTTGCTTAACTTGGATAATTCGGGTAACAATGCCGAATAATTTAGCGTATCGTTTGTGTTGTTATAAAAATCGGTAAATGCGTTTGGGTAAATTTTTATTTGATATTTTTCGTTCTCTTCTTTTTTAAAATGAAACTCTATTAAACCAGTTAGTTTGTTTATTGTTGATGTAAATTTAACGGTTGCTGAATCTCTATTGATAATTTTTATTTTCGAATCGTCTATTTTTAGAATAGGAGTACTCGCTATTAACCCAAAATTAGTATGAAAACTAAACGCATCTCTTGAAGGTTTGATTGTTAATGAATCGGAATTTATTTTTTTTCTAAGTTTAAGCCTAAAAGTATCTTTTTGAGTTTGATGTGTTACCGCAAAATTTAAAGAGTCTAACTTTAACCCTGGTTTAAACCAATAATTTAAAGTATCATTATCAATATTTTTTAGTAGTATTGATTGATAATTTTTAGGCAGCTTTTTAGTTATTAATTTTATATTTATGTTTTCGTTATACGCACCTTCATAGCGAAACTTAATTCGAGTTTTTCGTTCATGCTTAGGTTTTAATGCCCTATACTCTGTGTCCTCTTTAAATAGTTTTAATTCGTATTCTTGCTTTGTTGGCAGTATAATTTCTTCTTTTATAAATGCTATTTTATCGGTTTTCTGATTAAATTTATAGTTTACATCTTCTTCTTTTAAGGCAATTAGCACATATTTACCTGCTTTTAAGTTTTCAAATTTAAAAGTTGTTGCGCTGTCTAAAGTATTGGTAATGTAACGAGGTAGTTTTTTATAAATTACCGAATCGGAATATGTACTATCTATTTCATATAACAATACAGAAACAAACTGATCTATTTCTTGGTATAATGCATCTTTTATATTTCCTTTTAATTGCAACGAATCTATTGTATTTCCTGTTGAAAAAACATATTTAAAATAAGGTAATGGATTACTTTCATTGTTATCGACAATACTATTTCCAAAGTTAAAAGAATACGTGGTATTGGGTTGTAATGTATCTTTTATTTTTATTTTTATAAATTTACTTGCTCCAGATTGCGGAATAATTGTAGGTAAGTATTTTAACGGTGGTGATATTACTAATTGTTTTGTTATATCTTTTAGCGTTACATATTCATCAAAATATAAACGAATTTCATTTCTTAAAAATTGAGTGCTATAATTTTCAGGTATTGCTTTTAATAGCTTTGGTGCATTCGTGTCTTTTTCTCCTCCAGACGGTTGCCCTCTTTTCGCACAACTTAACAATACAGCAAGTATAAATAAAAATAGGTATGTTGTTTTTTTCATTTTAACGATTTTCTTTAATGATATCTTCTTTAAATTAAGCGAACAAACTTAGTGTTTTATTAATAATATACTATTAAGATTAACTATAAATTACCATTTACAAAACGGTTTTTTACTGAGTTGGGAATTGTAATATTTGATTTTTCCAGTAACTTCTTCGCCTAACCATTTTGGTTTTTTAAAAATTTCGCTTTCTGAAAATAATTCAATTTCAGCAACGACAAGACCTTTGTTTTCATCTAAAAACTCATCTACTTCGTAAATATGTTTTTCCATTTTTATTTCATACCTAACCTTATTAATAATTCCTTTTTTACATAATTTTAATAACGCTTTTGCTTCAGTTAATTCAATTTCTTTTTCCCACTCAAAACGAGAAACACCCGTACTATTAGATTTTCCTTTAATGGTTAAAAAACCCTTTTCACCTTTAACACGAACTCGTACTGTTCGTTTAGGGTTTGTACTTAAAAATCCTTGTGTAATACGAGTTTTTTTAAATGCTAACGCTTTAAAATTTTCATTTTTCACTAAAAATTTACGTTCAATTTCTATCAAAATTTGTGGTTTTTTTAATTCATTTCAAAGATAGTTTTTTTTAATTATTTTATTATTGTAATATTGCAATATACAAATATAATATGGGAACAACCAAAACAGAAATATTTACGGACAAACAAAATGAATTGGCATTAGTATTTAAAGTTTTAGGGAATCCCGCACGTATTGCTATTTTAGAATACATTAGTAAACAAAACAGTTGTATTTGCAACGATTTGGTTGGCGAAATTGAATTGGCACAACCTACAATTTCTCAACATTTAAAAGAATTAAAAAAAATAAATTTAATTCAAGGAAAAATTTACGGAAAAAAAATGTGCTACTGTATTAATTTAAAGCAATGGAATAAAATTAAAAATGAATTGCACAGTTTTTTTGAAACTACTCAAAAAAATTGTTGCTAATTCAGTAATCGTAAAATTAATTGGTTTTAGAAGCTCAAAATTTAAAACAACAACATTATGAACACACAAGAATTTTTAGACCTATTAACAGCAAACAACAATAAAAACTTATTGTTTCAATACGCACCAAACCAATTAGTAGGCGCAAACTACCATTTAACGGAAGTAAAAAATGTAACTATCGAATCCGTAGATTGTGGCGCAAATTACGATACTTGGCAAGAAACCATAGTGCAAATATGGGAAAGCCCTGCCGATTTCGGAAAAACCGAATTTATAACCGTTAACAAAGCATTGTCTATTCTAAAAAAAGTAGATGACCTCAAAAAAATGGTACGCACAGCCGAAATTAAATTTGAGTATGGAAATGCAACTTTTCATACCGCACATTTATTTGTAAACGGATACGAAATTAAAAACAACAACTTAATCATAAACCTATCGACTTACAAAACCGATTGTAAAGCAAAAGAGTTATGCGGTGTCCCAAACGAATCGCCAAAAAAAGAAACATCTTGCTCTCCAGACAGCGGATGTTGTTAATTTTTTATTTTAAAAAATACTAAAAATTAACACATTTATAATTATGAAAAAAATACTTATTTTATGCACCGGTAATTCATGTAGAAGCCAAATGGCTCACGGATACTTAAACTTATTGGCAGCAGAAAAAGCAATTATTTATAGCGCAGGTATTGAAACCCATGGATTAAATTTAGGTGCAGTTGCAATTATGAAAGAAGACGGCATCGACATTACGGACTATACCTCTAACCTAGTAACCGAATATAAAAATATAAAATTCGACTATATCATTACCGTTTGCGACCATGCAAATACAAATTGCCCATTTATACCCAATAAAAACGCAGTACGATTGCATCATGATTTTTTCGACCCATCTAAAGTAGTAGGATCTGCAACAAAAAAATACAACGCATTTTTAAAAACCCGTACCGAAATTAAAAACTATTTTAAAAAATTTGCAACAGATAATTTATAATATCATCATTTACAACTCATCAACATCTATTGTCAAATTAGATGAAACTTCATTTTTTGGTTGTATCTTTGTATTCTATTTAGAAATAATCTAAATTTTAAAATATGATAAAGGTTTCAAATATCGCAAAACAAAAAGTAATTGCTTTAATGCATGAAGATGGGTTTAATGCAACAAAAGACTACGTTCGTGTTGGTGTAAAAAGCGGCGGATGTTCAGGTTTATCTTACGATTTAACCTTCGACAAAAAACAAAAAGAAGAAGATAAGTTATTTGAAGAAAATGGAATAAAATTAATTGTAGATAAAAAAAGTTTTTTATACCTAATTGGCACAACCCTAGAGTATTCAGGAGGTTTAAATGGCAAAGGATTTGTATTTAACAACCCTAACGCCAATAGAACTTGCGGATGTGGAGAATCTTTTTCATTATAAATTCAATTTGTAATTTCAAAATTGAATCTGTAAAAAGAGATTTTGAATTAAAAACGAAAATTTTAAGAACACCCCAATAGTTAATTAGTGATTGATCTTACTTTAATCTTTTAATAAAAATATGAGTAAATATACCGAAGACGACTTAGAAAAAGAGTTGCAAAACAAAGAATACGAATACGGTTTTTATACCGAATTAAATTCGGAAACATTTCCTGTTGGATTAAATGAAGATGTTGTGCGTGCTATTTCTAAAAAGAAAAACGAACCAAAATGGATGACTGATTGGCGTTTAGAAGCATTTAAAATTTGGAAAGAAATGAAAGAACCGGATTGGGCAAATGTAAACTATAAAAAACCCGATTTTCAAGCAATTGCATATTATTCCGCACCAAAATCAGTAGATCCAAACAAAACCTTAGATGATGTTGATGCCGATTTACTGATCATGTATAAAAAACTAGGGATATCATTAGACGAACAAAAAAGAATGAATAATATAGCAATGGACATTGTTGTAGATTCCGTTTCAGTAGCCACCACATTTAAAGACACTTTAGCAAAAAAAGGCATTATTTTTATGCCAATTTCCGAAGCAATACAAGAACATCCTGAACTAGTACAGAAATATTTAGGAACAATTGTACCACAAAAAGACAACTTTTACGCTGCATTAAATTCAGCAGTATTTAGTGACGGATCATTCTGTTACATACCAAAAGGAGTGCGTTGTCCGATGGAATTATCGACCTATTTTCGAATAAATGAAGGCGGAACAGGTCAGTTTGAACGCACATTGTTAATTGCCGACAAAGGAAGTTATGTAAGTTACCTAGAAGGTTGTACCGCACCAAGCAGAGACGAAAACCAACTACACGCAGCAGTAGTAGAATTAATAGCCTTAGACGATGCTGAAATTAAATACTCAACCGTACAAAATTGGTATCCTGGCAACGACAAAGGTATTGGTGGAGTTTATAATTTTGTAACCAAACGAGCATTATGCGAAAAAAATGCAAAAGTAAGCTGGACACAAGTAGAAACAGGTAGCGCAGTAACATGGAAATATCCGAGTTGCATTTTAAAAGGTGACAACTCAATAGGCGAATTTTACTCAATTGCAGTCACCAATAATTACCAACAAGCAGATACGGGTACAAAAATGATTCATATTGGGAAAAACACCAAAAGTACAATTATTTCTAAAGGAATATCCGCAGGAAAATCACAAAATTCATATCGAGGATTAGTACAAATAAATTCCAGAGCAGAAAACGCACGTAATTTTTCGCAATGCGATAGCTTACTAATGGGTAATGCTTGTGGAGCACATACATTTCCGTATATTGAAGTAAAAAATAAAACCGCACAAATAGAGCACGAAGCAAGCACCAGTAAAATTGGAGAAGACCAAATATTTTACTGCAACCAACGCGGTATAGATACCGAAAAAGCCATTGCCCTAATTGTAAACGGTTTTAGCAAAGAAGTATTAAATAAATTACCAATGGAATTTGCCGTAGAAGCACAAAAACTATTAGAAATATCATTAGAAGGATCAGTAGGATAATGAAAAAAATAATTCTAATAATAGTCGCAATACTTGCTTTTAGCTGTAAAAAAGAAGCTGTAAATATCCCGGAAATTGTAAAAACAATTAAAAACAAGGAGTTTAAAATAATTGAAGGGGAATTTTTATACTATGCAGATGCAGCAATATTAAAAACAAAAAAACAAGTGTACGGAGTCATTATAGATGTCAAAATGCACGAATTAGCCAACAAAGTATCTCCTTTAAAAAAAGAACATACCGATATGGTTCAAGTAATTATAAAAGGAAAAATAGTACCTAAAAATACAGAAAAAGAAGGATGGCCGTTTAACATAATTATTAAAGAAATTATTGAAATAAAACAAGTAGTTATAGACGACAATATCGTAATCAAAAAATAATTTTAATTTAAAGAAAACCCATTAAGGGCCAAAAGTTAAATATTGAATATAAAACTGAAAAAATAAATGTTAAAAATAGAAAATTTACACGCAGAAACAGAAGGCATAGAAATTTTAAAAGGAATTAATCTACAAATAAACGCAGGAGAAGTTCATGCCATAATGGGGCCAAACGGAGCAGGAAAAAGCACCTTAGCATCCGTAGTTGCAGGAAGCGAAATTTATGAAGTTTCAACAGGATCTGTAGAACTTGACGGAGAAAATTTATTAGATTTAGAGGCACATGAACGCGCACATAAAGGTGTGTTTTTATCGTTTCAATATCCTGTAGAAATACCAGGAGTTTCAGTAACTAATTTTATTAAAACCGCAATAAACGAATCTCGAAAAGCAAAAGGATTAGAGGATATGCCAGCAAAAGATATGCTTAAAAAAATTCGTGAAATGTCGGAATTATTAGAAATTGACCGTAAATTTTTATCACGATCTTTAAACGAAGGGTTTTCGGGAGGAGAAAAAAAACGTAATGAAATTTTTCAAATGGCAATGTTAGAACCCAAAATTGCAATTCTAGATGAAACCGATTCAGGATTAGATATTGATGCACTTCGTATTGTTGCAAATGGTGTAAACAAATTAAAAAATAAAAACAACGCAGTATTAGTAATTACACACTATCAACGTTTATTAGAATACATAAAACCCGACTTTGTACACGTTTTATATAACGGTAAAATTGTAAAATCAGGCGATGCCTCTTTAGCTCTACAATTAGAAGAAAAAGGATACGATTGGATTAAAGAAGAAGCAAACGCATAGAGGAAATAAGTTTAAACAACCTAAAACTTTAAACCTGAAATATATTGACAATGGAATTAAAAGAAAAAATAGTATCTTCTTATATTGCTTTTGAAAACAAAGTAGATGTAAATAGCGATATTCATAAAATAAGAGCAAAAGCATTTCAACAGTTTGAAACATTAGGATTTCCTACAAAAAAACTAGAAGCATGGAAATATACCTCGCTAAATTCAGTTTTAAAAGAAGATTTTACCCTATTTAATACCTCCGAAAACACCATAGAATTTTCGGATGTAAAACAATATTTTTTAAACGATATAGACACTTATAAAATAGTTTTTGTAGATGGAAAATACAGTTCGTTTTTATCGGAAACCACACATGACGAAATAGATATTTGCTTATTGTCTTCAGCATTAACAAGAGCAAAGCACAAACCTGTTATCGAAAATTATTTTAATAAAATTGCAAAACAAGATAACATGACTGCGTTAAATACCGCCTTTGCAAATGAAGGCGCATATATTTATATACCTAAACATATTGAAGTAGAAAAACCAATACAAATAATTTATTTTTCTACAGGAAACGAAAACGCAATTTTATTACAACCACGTAATTTAATAGTCGCAGAAGAAAATGCACACGTACAAATTATTGAGCGTCATCAAAATTTAAGTAAAAACGAAGTACTAACCAATGCCGTTACCGAAATTTTTACAGGAAAAAATGCTACAATCGACTTTTACAAAGTGCAAAATGACACCAAAACTGCATCATTAATAGACAACACCTATATAGATCAAAAAACAGGAAGTGTATGCAGTATGCACACCTTTTCATTTGGAGGAAAAATTGTACGTAACAATTTAAACTTTTATCAAAATGGAGAGTACATGGATTCTATTTTAAAAGGAGTAACTATTTTAGAAGACAAACAACACGTGGATCATCATACTTTAGTACATCATATAGAACCAAATTGTGAAAGTCATCAAGATTATAAAGGTATTTATAACGGATATTCAACAGGCGTTTTTAACGGAAAAGTAATTGTAAATAAAGAAGCACAAAAAACCAATGCCTATCAAAAAAATAACAATATTTTGGTAAGCGATAAAGCAACTGTAAATGCAAAACCACAGTTAGAAATTTTTGCAGATGATGTAAAATGCTCTCATGGATGTACTATTGGTCAATTAGATGACGATGCACTATTTTACATGCAACAACGTGGTATTCCTAAAAAAGAAGCACGTGCGTTATTAATGTATGCGTTTTCAAATACCGTATTGGAAAGTGTTAAAATTCCAGAATTAAAAACAAGAATAAATTCCTTAATTGCTAAAAAACTAGGTGTTAATTTAGGCTTTGATTTGTAAAAATTTAAGACTCTTAAACTAAATTTATGAAACCCTTAAAAAACATAGCATCAGACTTCCCAATACTTCATCAAAAAGTAAACGGAAAACCATTGGTATATTTAGACAATGGCGCATCTTCTCAAAAACCACAAGTAGTTATAGATGCAATTACTAAATATTACACTAAAATAAATGCAAACATTCATCGTGGCGTACACACATTAAGCCAAAAAGCAACAGATGCTTATGAGGAAGCTCGTAAAAAAATACAAAACCATTTTAATGCCAAATACGATCATGAAATTCTGTTTACCAAAGGAACAACAGACGCTATAAACTTGGTGGCAAGTGGCTTTACTACACTTTTAAACAAAGGCGATCAGGTTATTGTTTCACACTTAGAGCATCATTCAAACATTGTGCCATGGCAAATGTTATGTGACCGAACAGGAGCGATTTTAAAAGTAATTCCAATGAATGAAAAAGGAGAACTTTTAATCGATGCTTATCAAAAATTACTATCTAAAAAAACAAAAATAGTAGCTATAAATCATGTTTCTAATGCGCTAGGAACGATAAACCCAATACAAAAAATAATTAATTTAGCACACCAATATAACGCTGCGGTATTAATTGATGGAGCACAAGCAACACCACATATAAAACCTGACGTACAAGCATTAAATTGCGACTTTTACGTATGTTCTGCACATAAAATGTGTGGACCAACAGGTGTTGGAATGTTATACGGAAAAGAAGAATGGTTGCGTAAATTACCACCATATCAAGGTGGCGGAGAAATGATTAAAGAAGTTACTTTTAAAAAAACTACGTATGCCGACTTACCGCATAAATTTGAAGCAGGAACTCCAAATATTGCAGGAGGAATTGTGTTTGGAACTGCTATTGACTATATGAATAAAATCGGCTTTGATTTTATTAAACAACAAGAAGAAATACTGTTAAAATATGCAACGGATGAATTATTAACAATAGATGGTTTGAAAATTATAGGAACTGCAAGTAAAAAAGTAGCTGTAATATCCTTTATTTTAAAAAACATTCACCCATATGATGTTGGCGTAATAGTAGATAAATTAGGTGTTGCCGTACGCACAGGACATCATTGCGCACAACCTATCATGGACTTTTATAGCATACCTGGAACCATAAGGGCTTCATTTATGTTTTACAACACAAAAGCAGATGTAGATGCGTTAATCAGTGCCATAAAACAGGCAAAAATGATGCTTTCATAACTATTTTAAACAACTCTAAAAAGTTTGGCTTCTTTTTTGTAATATTACAGTATAAAACAAAATTATCATGAAATTATTATTAATTTTATTCAGCAGTTTATTCATGAACGCTTGTGGTTGTCAAAAAAAAATCCTTAAAAACGACCTAAAAAGCAAAAAAATAATGAATCAGAAAGAAACACTTTCAGGAAATTATTTAATCTCTTTGTATGACTACACAAATTCATCATCAAAAAAAATAAATTTAAATTTTAACCCCATAACAAAAAAAATTTCTGGATTTTCAGGATGTAATCGTTTTTTTGGAAATTATACCGCAAAAAATGGAAGCATTAAATTTGACGAAATAAGCGGAACAGAAATGTATTGTGGTGATAATGTCGATATATTAGAAAAGAAATTATTAAAAACCCTATCTAAAGCAACTACATATCGATTAAAAGAAGGCATCTTAACTTTACAGATTAACAACAAAGATGTGCTAAGAGCCGAATCAGAAGTATTTTTAAAAAAGCAACAAGAAAAAAACAACATTTTAGTTTATGAAGAATCTACAAGGGGGTTTTTTTTAGAACTCGTTTTACAAGAAAATGTATTGTTAATCCGAAAGGATAGAAATTCGGAAAAAGCAACCGAAATTAAAATTTCAAAAGCCGATATGGAAACTGTACAATCATTAATTTCAGAAATTAAATTAGAAAAAATTAATACATTAGAAGCTCCAACAAAAAAGAGACATTTTGACGGAGCAACACACGCAAGACTTACAATTACTAAAAATGGAAAACAATACAAAGGAGCTAGTTTTGACGGAGGACATCCACCAAAAGAATTAGAAGCATTAATTTACACCATACTATCATTGTCTAAAAAATAAGAAATGAAAAATATAGCAGAAATACAAACAGAAATAGTAAAAGATTTTGCCCTATTTGACGATTGGATGGAGCGTTACGAATACATGATTTCCTTAGGAAAAACTTTGCCAAAAATTGAAGAATCTCAAAAAACGGAAGATAATATTATAAAAGGATGTCAGTCCAAAGTATGGTTAAATGCAGTTTTAAAAAACGGTAAAATAATATATACTGCCGATAGTGATGCAATAATTACTAAAGGAATTATAGCCTTATTAATTAGCGTATTTACCAACCAAACTCCACAAAACATATTGAATGCAGACTTAAATTATATAGATGAAATTGGTTTAAAAGAACACTTATCGCCAACCCGAGCAAATGGCTTAGTAAGCATGATAAAAAAAATAAAAATGTATGCATTAGCATACCAAACACAAATATCAAAATAAAATGTCAGATACAACGCAAATAAACACTGAAGAATTAGGTGAAAAAATAGTACGTGTAATTAAAACCGTATATGATCCAGAAATACCTGTAGATGTTTATGAATTAGGACTAATTTATGACGTTATGGTTAATGAAGATTATGATGTTAAAGTAATTATGACCTTAACTACACCAAATTGCCCAGTAGCCGAAACTTTACCAAAAGAAGTTGAAGATAAAATAAAAACTTTAAAAGAAGTAAACGATTGTGAAGTCGAAATTACCTTTGATCCTGAGTGGACAAAAGACTTAATGAGTGATGAAGCAAAATTAGAGTTAGGAATGCTGTAATTAATAATAAATTAATGTCAAACGAAATTAGAAATAAAGTTACTGAAAACACAAACCTAATTACCTTTAATTTAGAAAATTATTACGTAGAAGGGAAACGAATTTTGGTAGATATATCGCAATGGTTAGATCAAGGTTTTGTGCTTCGTGAACAACAATTTAGAGCGAGTTTAAAAGCACATAATTTTAAGCAATATCAAAACTCTTACATTGCAGTATATTGCAGTACAGATGCTATTGTGCCTGTTTGGGCATTTATGCTGTTTACCGCACAAGCATCAAAATACGCTAAAAAAGTAGCCCTAGGCTCGTTAAAAGACTTAGAAACAGCAATTTATCAAGAGCAACTGCATCAAATAGACGTGTCGTCTTATCTAAATAAATTTGTTATCATTAAAGGTTGTTCTCAAAAACCAGTCCCTGAAAGCGCATATATTATGATTATTCAAAAACTACAAACGGTTGCTAAATCGGTAATGTATGGAGAAGCATGCTCTTCAGTTCCATTATTTAAACAATAAAAATTTGTTCATTAAATAGTTAATAATTACTTTTACACTTGTTTTATAAAAAACAAAACCACTAACTTTAACAATTAAATCATGAAAAAAATAATATTTACATTAGCAGTAACCTTTACATTAGGTAATGCATATTCACAAGACGAAGCGGTAGAAGAAATAAAAGATGGTTGGCTAAAAGGAGGTAATATTGCCATTACCTTTAATCAATCGGCATTTAATCATGAATGGATAAACGGAGGTATTGGTAATACTGCTGCTAATTTATTTGTAAACTATGATGCAAACATGGTAAAAGGAGATTTAATTTGGGATACTAAATTAATATTAGATTACGGAGTTAATAAAAATGAAGACCAAGATGATTTTTTAAAATCTAACGATCGTTTAGAATTAAACTCTATGGTTGGTAAAAAAGCAAAAGGAAATTGGTTTTATTCTGCATTGTTTAATCTAAGAACACAAATGGATAAAGCTGCAGATGGTAATACTCATTTCTTTTCTCCTGCATATTTTCAAGCAGGACCAGGTATGTTATGGAAAAAATCTGACGATTTTAACGTAAATATTTCGCCAGCAGCAGCAAAACTGATTGTTGTACATGATGAGTATACTGATGTTCCTGCAGCAATGGTAAGCGCTTTTAATGATGCTAATGGTTATTTTGGCGTAGAAGCTAATGAAACTACTCGCTTAGAGATAGGTGCTGCGGTTAGAATTTACTACAAAACAGAACTTATGAAAAACATTACTATGGAAAACATTATGGGACTATATAGTAACTACTTAGAAGATCCACAAAACGTAGATATCGATTATACTATGAATTTAATAATGCAGGTAAATAAATACATTTCTGCAAACTTAGTATTTCAAGCAATTTATGATGATAATGCACAACCTAATGGTTTTCAAATTAGAGAAGCATTTGGTATTGGAATTAACGCAACGTTTTAATACGATGACAATTTAATTTTAATACACTTGTATAAAAAACGGCTTCCACTTTGGTTAAAAGTGAAGCCGTTTTTTTATATGCCGTATTTATTGATTTATTTTCATAAAATTTTCTGCATTATTTACCATATTAACACTTCCACAGAAAAACGGTGTTCTTTCATGCAATTCAGTAGGTTGTAACTCCATAATACGTGTAAAACCATCACTTGCTTTTCCTCCTGCTTGTTCCGCAATAAATGCCATTGGGTTACATTCATACATTAAACGCAATTTCCCTTTAAGTGATTTTTTACTACTCGGATAAATATAAATACCTCCTTTTAACATATTTCGATGAAAATCAGAAACTAAAGAACCTATATACCTTGAGGTATATGGACGGCTACCTTCTTCTGTTTGGCAATATTTAATATATTGCTTTACACCTTCTGGAAAATGCACATAATTACCTTCATTTATAGAATATATATTTCCATTTTCAGGTATTTTAATGTCTGGATGCGATAAATAAAATGTACCTATTGCAGGGTTCAAAGTAAAGCCATTGACGCCTCTACCTGTTGTAAAAACCAACATTGTAGAAGTTCCATAAGCAATATAACCTGCTGCTACTTGTTCTGTGCCTTTTTGTAAAAAATCATTTGGTGTTACTGGTGTTCCAACAGAGGAAACTCTACGGTAAATAGAAAAAATTGTCCCTACGGAAATGTTTACATCTATATTTGAAGATCCATCTAAAGGATCCATTAACAGTACATATTTATTATCATTTAGTTTATTTTTACTAGCAACTTCAACAAAATCATCTTCCTCTTCACTCGCAATACCACAAACAATTTCACGATTAATGATAGTTTGTTTAAACAAGTCGTTTGCTAAAACATCTAATTTTTGCTGAGTTTCTCCTTGTATATTAATTTCACCAGAAGCTCCTGTAATATCAACTAAACCTGCTTTTCTAATTTCATAATTTACAGCTTTAGCTGCTAAACGGATTGCATTTATTAAGCGCGATAACTCTCCTGACGAATATTTAAAAGAGCTTTGCTTTTCAATAATAAACTCACCAAGAGTCATGTGTTTCCTTTTCATAAAAAAAATGTTCTTATTTTTTACAAAACTACAATTTTTTTTGGTTTTTTGTTATGCATTCATTTTAAGAAGTTAGCAAAACTTTAAAAAAATAATAGTATTTTTGTTTTTATCTAAACAATTACCCAATCAATTAAAAAATAAAAATATTTTATACTGTGTGTTTTAAAATTAAACTGATAGCCGAAAAAATGGGAGTAAAAAATACACTTAAAACAAATTGTTACTATGCAGGTTTTTAAATTTGGAGGAGCATCTATAAAAGACGCAAAAAGCATTAAAAACATGGTGTCTGTTTTACAAAACACTGGATATAATAATACGTTAATTGTCGTTTCTGCAATGGGAAAAACGACAAACTCATTAGAAAGTGTTGTACATCATTATTTTAAAAACCCATCTAAATTAAACTTCGCAATTCATGAAGTTTTACAATATCATCAAAAAATAATTAATTCTTTGTTTTTAGATAAACAGCATAAAATATATTCTAAAATAGCAGCTTTTTTTGTTAATTTACATCACTTTTTAGAAAAAAACACAAATACAAATTATGCATTTGTATACGACCAAATAATTGCAACTGGCGAATTACTTTCTACTACAATAATTTCAGAATATTTATCGGATTGTAGCATCAAAAACAATTGGATTGACGTTCGGAAACTTATAAAAACCGATTCCTCTTACGGAGATGCAGTTGTAAATTGGGAAATTACTCAGCAACAAATTACAACACAAATAAACACTTCTATTTTAAACATTACACAAGGTTTTTTAGCTTCCGATTCACAAAATAACACCACAACTTTAGGTAGAGAAGGTAGCGATTATACCGCCGCAATTTTCGCCTATTTCCTAAATGCAAAAAGTGTAACTATTTGGAAAGATGTCTCTGGGGTTTTAAATGCAGACCCAAGGTATTTTGAAAACACACAACTATTACATCAAATATCGTATGAGGAAGCTATTGAAATGGCTTTTTATGGCGCAACGATAATTCATCCAAAAACACTACAACCTTTACAAAAAAAGGAAATTCCGCTTTTTGTAAAATCATTTTTAAACCCAACAAAATCAGGAACAAAAGTAAGTAAGGATCAACTATTAAAACCTTTTATACCTTGTTATGTTGTAAAGAAAAATCAAATTTTAATTACTTTATCCTCATTAGATTTTAGTTTTATTGCTGAAAAAAATATTGCCGAAATTTTTGAATTATTACATCAATACAAACTAAAAGTAGGCGTAATACAAAATTCCGCTATTAGTTTTTCAGTTTGTATAGAAGACAAACCATTAAAGATAGAAAAATTACTTTTAAAATTACAAGAAAAATTTAAAGTAACCTATAGCAAAAACGTAGCTTTATATACCATTAGGCATTACACCAAAGATTCTATACGAAGATTAACACAGCATAAAAAAGTACTTGTAAAACAAAAAAATCGTACAACCGTACAGTTAGTTGTTGCAGAATAATATTAAAACTGTAATTAAGAGATGTTTATTTTTTATTACATTTGTTTTTTATCATAAAAAAATATGAAATTAGTAACCGCTAAAGATATAGCAAAAGTTTTAAACATTAAAAAATTAGGGTTTATAGGTACTTTTATAGGTTGGATAGTGCTAAAAATTTTAAAAATTGACGCCATAAACATATTATATAGCAACCATAAAAACGGAAGTGGAATAGATTTTTTAACAGGCATTTTAAAAGACCTTGATATAAAATTTGAAATACCTGAAGGAGATTTAAAGCGAATACCAAAAACAGGAGCCTTTATTACCATTTCAAATCATCCGTTAGGAGGAATAGACGGAGCTTTGTTGTTGAAAATTTTATTAAAAACTAGACCTGATTTTAAAATTACAGCTAATTTTTTATTACAAAAAATACTTCCTATACAACCACACACCATTGCCGTTAACCCTTTTGAGGATCGAAAAATAGATTCTAAATTTAATGGTTTCAATAAATCATTAGCACATTTAGAAAGTGAAGGTTGCTTAGGCTTGTTTCCAGCAGGAGAAGTATCTACAAAAAAAGATGGAGATATTGTGCAAGACAGAAAATGGGGTAACGGATCAATCCAACTAATAAAAAATGCCGAAGTACCTGTTTTGCCTATCTATTTTCATGCAAAAAATAGCTCTCTTTTTTATAGATTAGCAGATATAAGCGATATTTTTAGAACCGCAAAATTACCTTCTGAAATATTTTCTCAAAAAAATCGATTAATACAAATTAGAATTGGCAAACCCATTTCTGTAAAAAGCCAAAAAGAATATTCCAATTTACAAGAATTTAGTGACTTTTTACGAAAAAAAACCTATATGCTTGCAAATCCGTACGCAAAAAAAGCAAATTCGCTAAAACAAGCCGCTTCAGATGTTATCAAAAAAACAATTAGAGATACCGAAATACCTAAAAAAATTATAACCTCTATTGGAACCAAATTAATTAAACAAGAAATAGACAGCCTAAGAGGTTATGATTGTAGATTACTAGAAAGCAAAAATTATGAAGTATTTTTAGCGCCAGCCGACAACATACCCAATATTTTAAAAGAAATAGGACGTTTACGAGAAATTACCTTTAGAGCCATTGGAGAAGGAACAAATAAAGCTATTGATTTAGATGCTTGTGATAGCTATTATCATCATTTATTTTTATGGGATACCATCGCAAAAAAAATAGTAGGTGCTTACCGGATGGGCTTAGGGTCTAAAATATTTAAAAAACACGGTATTGACGGGTTTTACCTACATGATTTATTCCGATTTGAACCCGAATTGTACGATATGATGAGCAAATCCATAGAAATGGGTAGAGCATTTATTATAAAGGAATATCAACAAAAACCAATGCCGTTGTTTTTACTTTGGAAAGGAATTATACATACAACGCTACGTTTTCCAGAGCACAAATACCTAATAGGCGGCGTTAGTATTAGTAATCAATTTTCAAACTTCTCGAAATCTTTAATGATTGAGTTTATGAAATCTCATTATTATGATCCGTATGTAGCACAATATATTAGACCAAAAAAAGAATTTAAAGTACAACTAAAAGATGCTGATAAAGACTTTGTTTTTGACACTACAAAATCCGATTTAAATAAATTTGACAAAATTATAGACGAATTAGAACCTAATTTAAGAATGCCTGTTTTATTAAAAAAATACATTAAGCAAAACTGTAAATTAATTGGTTTTAATGTAGACCCACTTTTTAATGACGCAGTAGATGGGTTAATGTATATTAAAATTTCCGATTTACCTGAAAGTACAGTTAGACCAGTTATGGAAGAGTTTCAAGCAGAATTAGAACGTAAAACGGAAGAGCGAGAAAATGGAAAATAATACACTCTAAACTTTAAAACAAAGTTTTCATACTTCTTTTAACCTTTTTTACACTACATATTTACCTAAACAACAACACAATAAACAACACAATATGAACTCAAAACTAATAGCTCCTTCAGTTTTAGCAGCCGATTTTGCCAACCTACAACGTGATATAGAGATGATAAACCAAAGTAATGCCGATTGGTTTCATATTGATATTATGGACGGTGTTTTTGTACCGAATATTTCATTCGGAATGCCTGTTTTAAAAGCCATAAATAAACATGCAAAAAAAACAATCGATGCACATTTAATGATTGTCAACCCAGACCAATACATTACCACTTTTTCCGATTTAGGGGTAGATATATTAACCGTACACTATGAAGCATGCACACATTTACACCGCACTTTACAAGCCATAAAAAATGCAGGAATGAAAGCTGGCGTTGCACTTAATCCGCATACTAATATTCATGTTTTAGAAGACACGATTACCAATATAGATTTGGTTTGCATAATGAGTGTTAATCCTGGTTTTGGAGGGCAAAGTTTTATAGAAAATACCTACGAAAAAATTAGAAACCTAAAGGCGTTAATTGTAGCTAAAAATGCAAACACCTTGATTGAAATAGATGGTGGCGTAAACGATAAAAACGCAAAAAAATTAATAGATGCTGGGGCAGATGTATTAGTTGCAGGAAGTTTTATATTCAAATCCGACAACCCAATTAATACTATTTCCGAATTAAAAAACAGTATTAATTAAATTTACTTAGTACATTAAAAAACAATTTAATTTATAAGCCTTAAGCTTTACAAAGTTGTTATTCTTTCGTTTTAAAAATTATAGAGATTACTTTTTATAGAATTATTTTTTAAGAGTATGTTTTTAATTTTTCTTTACGTTTTTTTAATAATCTTTCTAATGACTGTGTTGCTAAATCAACTCCTTCTTCAAACGTTTTACATTCTTTTTTTACTACAAATGAATCTCCAGGTACATTTAATTTTACTTCAAATATTTTATTTTCTTTTTCACTTCTGTTTTCTACTTTTAAATATACGTCTGCATTTATCACTTTATCAAAAAACTGATCTAGTTTGTCCATTTTTACTTGAATAAAGTCTATTAATTTTTTGTCTACTGAAAAATTTATGGATTGTATGATTACTTTCATAATAATATGTTTTAGGTTTTATTATTTATTTCTTGGATGCGCATTTAAATAGGTGGTTTTTAATTTAGCGATACTATTATGTGTGTATATTTGTGTTGCTGCTAAACTTGTATGTCCTAATAATTCTTTCACTGCGTTTAAATCTGCTCCTTGATTAAGTAAATGTGTTGCAAACGTATGGCGCAATACGTGTGGGCTTTTTTTTGTTTTAGAAGACACTCTACCAAAGTACGTATTTATTATACGATACACAAGTGAATTGTATATTTTAACACCTTTTTTAGTAATTAATAACTTTTTATTTTGATTTGAATTTTCTATTTTTTTTCTAAATTCTTCGTATTTATTGAGACATTGTATTAGTTTTTCTGTTATAGGAATTATACGTTCTTTGTTTCGTTTTCCTAATACTTTTATTGTTTTTTGGTGTACATCTACATCTGACTGATTTAACATTATTAATTCTGCTCTACGAATTCCTGTATTATAAAAAAGTTCAATAATTAATTGATTTCGACTTCCTTCAAAAGTGTTTTCGAATTCCATTTCTTTTAAAACGGCATTCATTTCTTTTTCAGAAAAAGGTATTTGTATTTTTTTTGAAATTTTTAATGATTTATGTTTTAAAAATGGAGTTTTTTTTATTTGTTTTATTTTTAAAAGATATTTGTAATAACTTTTTAAAGATGCTATTTTTCTGTTAATGGTTTTGTTTTCTTTACCTGAATCCATTAAAGTGACTATCCAACTTCTTATTTGTGAATAGTTACAGTTGCTTATTTTTTCGGAGGTATGATTTTTTTTGCAATACTTAGCGAATACTTCTAAGTCTTTTTGATAGGCTGTTATTGTATGTGGCGAATAGTTTTTTTCTAAACTTAAATACGCTATATATGTTGTGAATTGATTCAAGTGTTTTTCTTTGATTCAAATGTAAGGTTTTTTTTAGTATGTTGGTCTTATTTTTTGTTTAACCTTAACGTTGTATTAGCGGAAAAATTTTATTCTATTTTTAAATAGATTCGTGTTTTATTAAAATTAGTCTCGTTTGTTTTAAAATCACAAGTTCAAACAATAATATTATGAATATCTATGAAAAAAAAATGAATCAATTCTCAGCATATATAGTTTCATCGGTTTATTTTTATTGAAAAGCATATTTAGTTTTATCGAAATTTAAAACTAGATGTTAGTAACTTGCGTTAAGGGTTGCAGCGGCATCCTTTTTTTGGTGGCGTTTATGCCAAAAAAAGATATAGCGAAAAACCTGACCCCAATTTTTTATTGGGGTAACGCCCAAATAAAAATTATTATTATCTTAAAAAAAACAAGGTGGTTTCTGTTATCCTTTTTATCTTTGTCAAAAAATTTAAAATTATGCGTATTAAACACCCTGAACAATCGTTAACTATTGCTACTGACTTGGTGTTGCCTGGCGAAACTAATCCTTTAAACAATATGTTTGGGGGCGAATTATTGGCGCGTATGGATAGAGCTGCGGGAATTTCTGCTCGCAGACATTGTAGGCGTATTGTGGTTACAGCATCGGTAAACCATGTGGCTTTTAATAAGGCGATACCTGTAGGAAGCGTGGTTACTATTGAGGCTAAAGTTTCACGCTCGTTTACAACCTCTATGGAAATTTATATGGATGTTTGGATTGAGGATCGAGAATCTGGACATCGTACAAAAGCTAATGAAGCTATTTATACTTTTGTCGCAGTTGATGAAACAGGAACACCTGTAAAAGTGCCTGAAATTGAACCTGAAACGGAACTGGAACAAGAGCGTTTTGATAGTGCTTTGCGCAGAAAACAGTTGAGCTTAATTTTGGCAGGTAAAATGAATCCTAAAGAAGCTGACGAGTTAAAAAAATTATTTGTTTAACGCATTTTGTAAATCCATTTTACAGGGTTTTGTTTTGTTTTGTTTTTTATTAAAAGAAATTTTAATACATTTCTACCATCGCTATTAGTAGCAACTACTCCTATGTTTTGCTTGGTATTTACAACATCTCCTTTTTTTACATATACTTCTTTAAGATATACATATACGGTTAAATAGTTACCGTGTCGTACATAAACTGCTTGTGTGCTGCCTTTAATTTTTTGTACTACTAAAACGGTTCCGTCAAAAACGGCTCGTACTTTACTATTTTTTGAGGTCATAATTTCCACTCCGCTATTATGTGTATAAATACCTGACATTATTGGATGTGGTTGTTTGCCGAAGCGTTTGGTTATTCGTCCGTTTTTTACTGGCCAAGGCAGCTTACCTTTATTGGCTGTAAAACTTGCAGCTAATTTTTTGGACTCTGCGGTTAATGCGAAGGTTTTTGCTTTTTTATTTTTTCCTGCTTTTTTATTTGATTTTGCGATTGCAGCATTAATTAGCTTGTCTATTTTACGATCTAAAGCATTACTTTCTTTTTCTTTTTTTGCTATTCTTTTTTTAAAGGTATTGCTTTGTTTTTGAAGGGTTGTTATTAATTTTTTTTGTTCTAATTTTTCTTTTAATAATTTTGTTTTTTCGATTGTATTTTCAGAAATTAGCTTTTTTTTAGCTTTTTTTTGAATACTTAAAGAGGTGTTTAATTGATGTAGTTTTTTTGTTTTTGAAACAATAGAGTCGGCTAGTTTTTTTTGAAAACTCTTATATTGTTTCATATAGTTGTAACGTTTATATGCTTGTAAAAAATTGTTTGACGATAATAAAAACATTAATTTACTTTGCTTTGCATTATTTTTATAGCTGTTTACTACTACTTTTGCATAGTCTTTTTTACGTAAAAATAAATCGGTTTGTAAATTGCTAATTTGTGTGTTATTACTTTTAATTTCTCGGTTTAATAAATTAGCTTGTTGATTGGTTATTTTAATTAAATTTTGACGTACTTTAACTTTTAAATTAACGTTTTCTATTTGCGCTAATAATGATGTTTTTTCTTTTTTAGTATTGGACAATAGTGAGTGTATTTCTCGTATTTCTCGCAATACTTTTTGACGTTGCACTTCTAACTGTTTTTGTTTTTTAGATTGCCCAAAACTTGTTCCTATTGTAAATAACGACAAAAATAGTAGATATAAAACGATATGTTTTTTTATTTTAATCAAATGTAATTTTTTCATAACCGCTAGGTATATTAAATGGAAATTTTAATTCGGAATTTAAAGTTGTGCTTTTATATTCCATATTTATTTGTGTTTCTGTTGTTTTTTTAAGCGTAGTAATGTATATTTTTAAAGGTATTAATTGTTCGTTTATTTTTTGATATTCTTGATAATTAACTACAAATTTACTTTGTTTTTGTGGTTGTATTACCTTTTGTTTTTTTATTTTAAATGTGGCTGGATATATTGTTACAAACTGCTCAAATAATTTTTCTTGTTGTTTCGGATACATTAAGTATTCTTCTTTTAAAACAGCAACATTATGTAATGATGGTGTGAAGTCAAAAACGGAATTACCTATTAAAATTGCTTGTAATTGCTGGAAATTTATAGGCGTACCCATTAATTTGCTGAGTATTTTAAAGTTGCCCTTAAAATAGGTTTTGTTTAATTTATTATAAAATTGAACTTTATTTGGGGTTATTAAAAATTTCATTCCTGAAACTCCTACTTTTTTAAAACTCATCCATATTTTTTTATTTTTTAAAATACGCAATCCTATGGTGAAATTTTGTTCGTTTTTTAGAGTTTTAACGTTTGTTTTTATATTTGTACGTAAGGTTTTGAAATCGCTTTTTTGAGCATTCACTTTTTCTGCAATTTTAGCAACACTCATTTTATTGGTGTTGTTAATTGTTATAATTCCTTTTTTTGTTTTACAGCTAATTAGTAAAACAGAAATAGTAACCATATAATAAAATAATTTTATGTGTGTTTTCATTTCAAAAAATCTGGTTTTATTGTTTTGCCTTTTTTAAATAATTTTTTTGTTTTTTAGTGTTGCCTAACAACTCATACGATTTTGCCATTTGCATGTAAAAATTAGTTTCCATTTTTGGATTTTCAATAATATAATCTAACCCAAAGGTTAAACTTTCTATTGCTTTTTTAGGTAAATTGATTAAATTTAATGCTGTTGCTTGTTGTAAATAAAAAATAGATTGTGCTGGATATAAATTTAATGCTTTTGTTGCGGATATTAATGCTTTATTGGGTTTTTTTTTATCTAAAAATAATTGTATTAGTATTTTTAAATCCGAAAATTTGGCAACTTTACTATCTGATGCCTTTGCTAAGATTTCATTTATTTTTTGAGTATTGTTTGTTGCTTCATACAAATGTATCATTTTATTAGAAAGCGATGGATATGCTGCTGCTTTTAATGCTTTTTCTAATTCTGGCAAATACTGTAGGTTTTTTGCAGTAAATTTATAAAAATCGTTTAACACTTTTTGTTTTTCTCTTACCGATAGTAAACTTCCAGCTATTGTTACTTTATGTAAAGCAAAAACAACATCGTTTATTTTACCTTGTGTTTGGTAGTATTTATACAACGACAAATACGGATGTGGAGAGTTTGGATAAGCTTCTTTAAATGCTATTGCTGTTTCATATCCTTTTTTATTATTTTTTAATATACTATAGGTGTAAATTAAACGGGTATAATCTGTTAATTTGGCGGTTTCTTTATTTATTTTTTTGTTGATATAGGCTACTATTTTATCCTGTTTTTTTTGATGACCATAAATTGCGTAGCGTAAATTTTCTCTTTTTTTAGTTATTCCTAAAGTTACATCTAAATCGTTTATAACCTGTAATGCTTCTTTATAGTTTTTAGATGAGTAATATTGTTTTACCAGTTCTTCTTTATATTTTGGTTTTAACACAATTAATTTTTTTAAAACCTCAACTGTTTTTTGTTGATTTTTTGTGGTTTTTTGTAATTGATACATTGCATATAAAATCCACTCATTGTTTGGCTTTAAGGTGTTTGCTTTTTGTAAAGCGTCTGCAGCTAACTGAAGTTTATCGAGTTTAAAATAATTTTTACCCAACTCAAAATATACCGATGCTTCATTGGTGTTTTCTGCTAAGCAATTTATTAGTAAATCGACTGCTTTATCATAGTTTTCAATTCCTTTTTGCTGTATTGCGTTAAAGAAGTTTTCTTGAAAAACATCCGAAACATCTCCTGAATCATCTTCACGCTCTGGCTGTTGTGCAAAGAGTAATGCGTTGCAAAGTAATGTAACTATAAATAATATGTGTTTTGTGTTTTTCAATTGTTGTTTTTTTCTAAATTAAATTTAATAAATAGGTAAACTCCAATAGCGGCAAATATATGTTTAAGCGTATGACCGCTTATCGTTTTTAAAACTTGATGTGTATTTACATCCTATTTTTCTAAAAATTTAGCCACAATATACGCTAATAGTAATAACCTAAACCCTTTTGTTTTATTGTTTTGTTTTTTAAATAACAATAAAATAGTTGGCATTACAAGTAACGGATAAAATTTAACGATTGCATACCATCTTAAATCGTTAAATTGCACCCAATATGCTATTGGTAGTGTTCCGAAAATTAATAAAGAAATGAGTGTTTTATTTCCTATTTTAACACTTATAAAGGTTGTAATTACTATTAAAAAAGAGCCATAAACGCAATTGTCATTGGCAATCTATCCTATATTAAGGTTTCATTATTCGGGTTGTAATGATAATATGCTGATCCAAAAGCTACTAGTGAAATTCCTGTAAAAAATAGTTTATATTGTGGTGTATTTTTACTTGTTTCTTGTATTTTAAACAATTCTAATATTCCGACTAACAAAAATGGGTAATTTGATAAAATTAGGGATTCCAAAAAATGTGTTTTCATCACTAAAATTATGATAATTTACATTTTGTGGTATTGGTGCTGAAAAGAAAAATCCAATAACAGATACGATTCCTAATGTCTATATAGATATCCTATTTTTTTCAATTTTTAATTGCAGTTTTTATTGTAGTATTAATGATTAATTGTTAAGTTTTACAAAGTTGTTGTCTTTTTTAACCTGCTTGAGATTTAAAAGATATTATTTTATCTTAAACTGTAACTTTATTTGAACTAAAAAAGCTCCAATATTACTATTGAAACTTTTATTTTAGATTTTAAATTAACTTGCGGATTTAAGGTATTATATAAAAAAATGGTGGGCCATTAGTTTACGATTTGTACGGGTTACAAATCCGTATCATCCGGCTGTATTAACGTTTATTACGTTTGGTTTTCTTGAGCTTTACACGATCAATTACTAATAGTTGGATTTGAGTCTGTTTTATAAATTGTTCCATAAAACTTTAAATTTTTTAGAAATAGAGTAATAATAGTGTTTTAGACTATCTCTTTTTTCTGAAAACTCGAGTGCTGGGTTTAAAGAGTACTTAATTTATATTTAAAATTTCCAGTTCTCTTTTGCTGTATCCGTACTTTGCCCAACCAATACTAACATCCATTGTAAAATTATATTTATTTTCAACAATTATTCCATTTTAGTATAATCCCCTAAACTAACTTTTTTATAATTTCCATCGTATTTAACGTAATTACCAATCATTGCTTCCTGTAAACATGCATTTTTAAGTTCGGTATTGGTTTGTACTAATGAGTTGTTAATGCTTACATTATTTAAAATGGTATTTTTTCCTATCGAAACGTTTGGTCCTACTTTACTATTGTTTAATACTACGTTTTCTCCAATAAAACATGGTTTAATAATGGTTGAGTTGGTTAATTTTACGGTATCTGAAACTAATTTTTCGCCGTCTTGAGTTAAAAAACCTAACATACGTGTATTGGTATCTATGGCAACTTCTTTGTTTCCGCAGTCCATCCATTCATCAACAGCACCTGTTACAAATACTTTATTGTTGCGCATCATTCCTTTTATACCATCATTTATTTGATATTCGCCACCATTAATAATGTTGTTGTCTAAAACAATTTGCAATTCGTGTTTTAAAACGGCTACATCTTTAAAATAATAAATACCTATTACGGCTTCATCGGAAACAAATTCGGTTGGCTTTTCGATCAGTTCAACAATTTGTTTTTTGCTGTTTAATTTTACTACTCCGTATGCTTCTGGGTTTTTTACTTTTTTTGTCCAAATTACGGCATCAGCTTCTTTGTTTAAGTTAAAAGTAGCTCTAATTAAGGTATCGGCATACGCAATTACCGCAGGACCTGAAAGTGATTTTTTTGCACACATAATTGCATGACCTGTTCCTAGTGGTTCGTTTTGTCGATAGATAGTTGCTTTTGATCCTAAACTTTTTGCTAAGTTTTTTAGACTTTCAACTACATCGTTTCCAAAAAAAGCGGGGTCACCTAAAATGAAGGCTATTTCTTTAATTGGTTCGTTTAAAACTTTTGCAATATCGGCAACCAAACGATGTACAATTGGTGTTCCTGCAATTGGTATTAATGGTTTGGGAACGGTTAAACTATGTGGTCGTAAACGAGAACCTCGTCCTGCCATTGGTACTATTATTTTCATATTTTTTATATTAAAAAGATAAGTTTTATTCTTTTAAAAACCTTTCTATAAGATAATTATAAATGTATCGTATTTCTTACAGCGAAGCGGTTTTTTATCAAAACAAAAAAATTATTTTACTCCTGTACTTCCAAAGCCGCCTTTTCCTCTTGAGGTTTCCGATAATTCGGTAACTTGTGTCCATGCTGCACGTTCGTGTTTTGCGATGATTAATTGAGCAATGCGTTCACCGTTTTCAATCGTAAAATTTTTATTGGATAAATTTACTAAAATCACACCTATTTCTCCTCTATAATCAGCATCAATTGTTCCTGGTGCATTTAAAACTGTAATTCCTTTTTTTATTGCCAATCCGCTACGTGGACGAACTTGTGCCTCTATGCCAATGGGTAACTCTATATATAGACCTGTTTTTACAATACAACGTTCCATAGGTTTTATAACTATTGACTCGGCAAGGTTTGCTCGTAAATCCATACCTGCGGATGCGATGGTTTCATAGTGTGGCAACGCATGATTGGATGTATTAATAATATTGATATTCATAATTTTAATTTATTTGGATTTTTTGAATTCTAACTTAATATTAGTGGTTAGTTTTTAGATTTTAACAGTTTTTTCATATCTTCTTTCTCTAAAAAAAAGATTAAAGCCATAAATATAATTAAAAATCCTGTTCCTATTACTACATCATTATCAAATTGATAAAAAGCTAAAAATGAAAATAGTGCTGATATTGATATATACAGGCTAATTCGTTTTACATTATATGGCACCGCATATTGTTTTTTTCCTAAAAAGTATGAAACGAACATCATGCTTCCGTACGCTAATAATGTAGCATAGGCAGATGCCATAAAACCTATTTCTGGTATTAAAAACCAATTAAATAATATGGTAATTACAGCTCCAAAAATAGAAATATACATTCCGTATTGTGTTTTGTCTGTTAATTTATACCAAATGGATAAGTTATGATAAATACCCAAAAATAAATTAGCCAACAATATAATAGGAACAATATCTATAGCTATTAAATAGGTTTCATTACCTATAAAAATATTTTTTATAATTCCTAAATATACGGTTATCGTTAGTAAACCGATGCTTCCTACAATGGTAAAATATTTTAGAATGATAGCGTACGTTTGCTTTGCATTTTCTTTATCAGAATGATTAAAAAAGAAAGGTTCTGCACCCATACGAAACGCTTGTATAAAGAGCGTCATAAAAACGGCTAATTTATAACAGGCGCTATATGCGCCATTAATGTTTTTATCGGCTAAAATAGGTAAGAGCCATTTATCTAAGTTTTCGTTAATTACAAATGCAATACCTGCTACCATAATTGGCCAACCGTATTGCAATAATTCTTTTAAAATAGAGGTGTTTATTTTTAATTTTGACTTGAAAAAATAAGGCGACACTAAAAGCAATACACAAATACTTGCTATTAAATTAGCTATAAATACATACATCACGTTATCTGACACTGTAAATATATTTTGAAGCACCGTTGCTCCAAATTTATCAGACAAAAACAAGACATTTAACACTACAATTATAAGTACATTTATCAATTTAATAACTGCAAATTTTATAGGTTTTCCTGTTACTCGTAAATAAGCAAACGGAATTACAATTAGGGTTTCTACTATGGTTATGCCCATTAATATTTGAAAAACATATACTGGCAAATGCATTAATATAGCTAGTTCGCTACTAAACGCAAATACAACCGCTCCGAAAATTAGTGTGCTAATTAATAGTGTTAACAATGTGGTGGAAAACACCTCATCTTTATTTTTATGTTTGCTAAAAAATCTAAAAAATGAAGTTTCTAGTCCGTAAGTTAATAATACATTAAAAAATGCGGCATATACATAAAACGTTGTGTTATCGGAATAGCTTTCATTTGCAAAAACAACAGTATGCAGTGGTACTAATAAAAAATTGATTAAACGAGGCAATACTATGGCTAAACCATAAATTAATGTGTCTTTAAAAAAACGCTGTAATACACTCAAATTTTCTCTTTTTTAATGGCTATAAAAGTAGGGTTTTGTTTGGGCTTAACAAAATAATAGATTTAAAAAGGGTTTTATACCTAAAAAATATGCGTTCAGACTTTAAACAACTCACTGACCATCAACACCATATGTGTAAATTAAAATCCTTTTTCTAATTGTATAATTTCGTATGCTGCGCTAATTTCTTTAAATTTTTCTTCTGCAATTATCACTAATTTTTCAGGAACTCCATGTTGTTTATCTGGATGATATTTTTTTGCCATTTTTCGATAAGCTTTTTTAATTTCGGAAGCGGTAGCTGTTTTAGTAATTTCTAATGTTTCATAAGCGCTTTTAGAGCTAAACCCATTGTTGCTAGGTTTTTGATAGCCATTTCTATTTCTATAATTTGTAAATTGATTGGCAACGGAATTAAAATCGTTTCTTTGTAAACGTAATAAACTTGCTATTTTTTGTATTTCATTAATTTCAATTGTTCCTACATATCCGTCAGATGCAGCGATCCCAAATAAATAACGTATTACTTGTACTCTTCCGTTATAACTAACTCTACGTTGTATTTGAAGGCATGCTCTTTCGACAGAAACAATCTCGTTTTTTATAATTTCATTAAAAAACTTAAATACTTTATTTGCGCGTTCTTTTCCGAATTGAGTTACAAAATGAGTACGCACATAATCTAACTCTCGCTGATCTACGTCTCCATCTGCTTTAATTATTATTGCCGATAATATTAATAAACTAACTTCAAACGTTCCTGGTTGTCTATTTTCATTTTGTGTATGTTGTTCTTTTTTGTGCAATTTTGCATCAGATCGATAAAGCGTCTCTATCAAACTTCCGAAAGCAAAACCTATCATTGCTCCAATAGGACCTCTTATTGCCCAACCAATTGCTGCTCCTACAAATCGTATAAAACCCATATTATTCTTTAAAAAAATCAAATATACTTGAAAACGATATTATTACTCTTCATATTTTAGAATTATTTAGGATTATTCGCATTATTTTTTTTGTACTTTTGCGTTTCAATTAATTTTAAAAAAAATAATTATGTATCCAGCAGAATTAGTACAACCAATGAAGGAAGAATTAACTTTATTCGGTTTTGAAGATATACAAACGGCAGAAGGCGTTACAAATCTGTTAAAAAAAGAAGGAACTACCTTAATAGTAGTAAATTCTGTTTGTGGTTGCGCTGCACGAAATGCAAGACCAGGAGCAAAAATGTCTTTAGAAAATGACAAAAAACCCAATCACTTAATAACCGTTTTTGCAGGTGTTGATAAAGAAGCGGTTAATGAGGCTCGAAATCACATGATGCCTTTTCCTCCATCATCTCCTTGTATGGCGTTGTTTAAAGATGGTGAATTGGTACATATGTTAGAGCGTCACCATATTGAAGGACGTGCGGCAGACATGATTTCTGAAAACTTAAAAGATGCTTATAACAAATTTTGTTAGGCTTAAGAATTATACCTATACCATAAAATATCACATATAAAAATTTATTATTCAATATTGTAAGTGTAATTAAAGCTCAACTAAAAAACCTTGATTGTATCATTAATTTGGGAAAATTAATGATACAATCAAGGTTTTTTAATAATATAATAACTTAAAAAATAAAGATAGAATTAGATAAATTGACCAACTATTGTAGGAGCTATATATACTATCTAATTAATATTTCATATTAAAAACAGCAATCAAAACACATTATTCCTGAAAAAATTACTTGAATTTAATATTTATATAATCAACATTGCGTCACCATACGAGTAAAAGTTATATTTCTCTTTTATCGCTTCTCTGTATGCTTCCATTACAAAATCGTGATCGGCAAAGGCAGAAACCATCATTAATAAAGTTGATTTTGGGGTATGAAAATTAGTAATCATACAGTTTGCAATACTAAAATCATACGGCGGATGAATGTATTTGTTAGTCCAACCTTTATAGGTATTTAACTCACTATCGGTAGAAACCGCAGTTTCTAATGCACGCATTGCAGTAGTACCTACCGCACAAATTCTTTTCTTTCTTTTTAAGGCAGAATTAATAATTTTTGTAGCAGGTTCTTTAATTTCTAATTGTTCAGAGTCCATTTTATGTTTGGTAATATCCTCTACTTCAACAGAATCGAAAGTTCCTAAACCAATATGTAAGGTAACCTCAGCGGTTTCTATTCCTTTTATTTCTAATCGTTTTAATAAATGTTTGGAAAAATGTAAACCTGCAGTTGGCGCGGCAACTGAACCTTCATGTTTTGCATATATGGTTTGGTAGCGCTCTTTATCAGTTGCTTCTACTTTTCTTTTTATATATTTTGGTAATGGCGTTTCTCCTAATTTTTTTAATTTTACTCTAAATTCTTCATAGGTTCCATCATATAAAAAGCGTAATGTTCTTCCGCGTGATGTTGTATTGTCAATTACCTCAGCTATTAAGGTTTGGTCTTCGCCAAAATATAATTTATTACCGATACGAATTTTACGTGCTGGATCTACTAAAACATCCCACAAACGTTGTTCTTCACTTAACTCTCTTAGCAAAAACACTTCAATACGTGCTCCTGTTTTTTCTTTATTACCAAATAAACGTGCTGGAAAAACTTTTGAGTTGTTTACGACCATCACATCGCCTTCATCAAAATAATTAATTATATCTTTAAAACTTTTGTGTTCTATCGTTCTTTTTTTTCTGTTTAAAACCATTAAACGTGCTTCATCTCTGTGTTCAGATGGGTATTCTGCTAATAATTTTTCAGGAAGTTCAAAGTTGAACTGAGTTAATTTCATTTTCATAATTACAATGATATAAATTTAATAGTCCGCAAATATACAATTTGGAGATAGGCGTTGTCAAGTAAAACGAGGTTTATTTTTTTAAAAATCAAAAAATACTTCATAAAGAACTAAAAAACAAATGTTTACAAAACAAAAAAGAATAGTAATGAATACAAAAAAGAAGATTTAGCTATAGCAACATATTTTATAAGCTTCCGTTAGGCAAAAGCATCACTTATACTTTATTCCTATTTTTTTTAAATCTTTCCAAAAAGTTGGGTACGATTTAGAAACCACTTCAGAATTTTCAATATACAAAGGTGTTTTTAAACATATTGGAGCAAATGCCATTGCCATCCTATGGTCTTGATAAGTTGCAATGGTTACATTTTTATGCATCTTTTTTAATGTTGATAAATGTAAACTATTTTCCGTAATATTTACGGTTGCTCCTAATTTTTCGAGTTCAGTTTTTAAGGCAACCAATCTATCGGTTTCTTTAATTTTTAAGGTTTTTAACCCTGTTAACATACAAGAAATACCTAAACACAAACAAGTAACGGCTATAGTTTGGGCAATATCTGGAGATTTATTTAATTGAAAATCAAAAAACAACAACTTGCAAGTACTTGTTTTTTCTAATAAAATAGTTCCTTTTAAATAAGTGGTTTGTACTCCAAATTGTGTGTAAATTTCAGCTAAAACAGAATCTCCTTGCAGCGATTTTTTAAGATATGATGTTAATTTTAACTGAGTGCCAATTTTTGACAACGCAATTAAACTGTAGTAATAGGATGCGGAACTCCAATCGGATTCGACTGTAATAATTTGAGGATTATTTTTTAAATTTTGAGGTTGTATGGTAATAATATTATCTTTAAAAAGGCTGATTATTCCTGTTTTTTTCAATAAAGATAATGTCATTTTAATATATGGAACAGATGTTATTTCACCTTTTAAAGTAAGTGTTAATCCATTTTTTAATGTTGGTGCAATTAATAATAATGCGGTTATATATTGACTGGATACATTTGCATAAATGTTTACTTTGTTTTTTTTTATTTCCGTTCCTTTTATCAGTAATGGAGGATATCCTTCTGTATTTACATAGGTAATATTAGCGCCTAAACTTTGTAATGCTTCTACTAAAATACGTATTGGGCGTTTTTGCATTTGTTTAGAACCTGTTAGTGTAATTTCACTATTATTTTGAGTGGCAAAATATGCGGTTAAAAAACGCATTGATGTACCTGCATGATGTACATTTATTGTTTTTGATGATGTTTGTAGTGCTTTTTGTAACACTTTAGTGTCGTCTGAGTTGGATGTGTTTTTAATTGATAAACCTTCAAATAGTGCTTGTAAAATCAACAACCTATTCGATTCAGATTTTGAACCTGTAATCTTAATTTTCGATTTCGGTGTTTCTATTTCAGATTGTTGAAGGTAAAGTTTCATTTTTTATTTCGTCTTTTTGAGCGTTAAATAGAAGCTATATAAAACACTTATAGCTATTTTAACAGCAAAAAATCGTTTCCATTTACCGTCATTAAAATTGTTTTCGGCAATTGCATCAAAATTAAAGGAAAAAAAATCGGATGAATTACCTAATATTAAGGTTACGAAGGTTACCGCAATAAGAAACACAAATGCCGTTAATATTAAATTTTTTAAAAAACCTGGGGATTTAATTTTTTCTTGAAATGTCATAATTTTATTTTAGTTTAGGGTTATTATGGTGTCGGTCATGATCTCGTTTTGTTTTTAGATCTAATTTTTTATCGAAGGCGTTTTGCAAATTAATACCTGTTTGGTTGGCTAAACAAAGTACTACAAATAACACATCAGCAAGTTCTTCTCCTAAATCTTTATTTTTATCGGTTTCTTTTTCGCTTTGCTCTCCGTAACGGCGAGCAATAATACGTGCTACTTCACCTACTTCTTCAGTAAGTTGTGCCATATTGGTAAGTTCATTAAAATACCGAACTCCGTGATTTTTAATCCAATTATCTACTTCTTGTTGTGCATTTTTAATATTCATACTACTTAATTAAAAAGGTTTAAAATTGTTTGTAATTATTACGCAATTACATTGCTTTTATCTTTTTTAGGTTGCCTATTTATTCTTTTTTTTATTTAATTTACAAAACCCTAAAATAACAATAGTTGGTATTGCTATCCAAATTAATTCGCTTAAAATTACTCTTAAACCCCATTCCGAAAAAAAATTTTTAATCCCAATTGGAGAAACTTGTATAGGTCGGAAAGTAAAAAAATAGCGTGTATCATCAAAAGGAATAAAAAAACCAACTCCTAAACCACCTGTTGTCATAGCATCTAAACTTCCGTGTGATAGTGTTGCTAAAAAAAGCACTACAAAAAAGGTAGTTTTGTTCTTTTTACCTAAAAAAAAAGCACACAATAATGCCCAAATTACTGCAAATAGTATAGAATGTGTAAAACCTCGATGCCCTAACCAATTTTCGTATGGGATGTTAAATTGAAAAGAAAGCACATCTACATCGGGTAAAATAGCAGAAAATATTGCTAAACCAATTAACAATTTTGTTTGTTTTTTGTCTATTACTTTTGCAAAAGCATATCCTATTAACCCATGCCCGAATAGTGATGCCATTATTCTTTGTTTTTAGTATCCATATTTATAGTTACAGGTC
>CAZWNY010000012.1:0-18668 GCA_964635575.1 uncultured Kordia sp.
ATTACGAGAAGTGAAATCAACTAATTATAATTACGGTATTGAAATTCGTTCTGCTATTAAAGGTTTTTTCAATTACAATATTGGTTCAAAATGGTCCGTAAACGAAATAAAGACTACCATAAATAACTCATTTACAAATAACGAATTGTTTTTAGATTTACTTTTTGACATTAATGATAATTTGAGTTTTCAAATTCAAAACGAACGTTACTTTTTTGGGAATATAGATACAGAAAATAGCACTTATTATTTTTCAGATATAGAAGCAAGATATACTTTAAAAGAAAATAAAATAAGTTTCTCATTATCAGGTAAAAATCTGTTTAACACAGATGCTTTTAGAACATATTCAATCAGTGATATTAGCACATCAACAACTGAATTCAGATTGCTTGAGCGTTTTGCACTCTTAAAAATAGAATATAGATTTTAGCATTGTAGAATATCAAAAACGGCTACCAAAACGGTAATTTTATACTATAATACGTTACTAAAAAAAAATAGTGCTGAGCTTACTATCTAAGATGTTACCGTTATTTTATTCATTTTTTGTAATTTAATTCCGTAAATATATTTTTACCACAAACCTAATTTACGGAATTTAGATTCTCTTTTTTAACACTACATATGTAAAGCCCTATTACCTGTTGCGGCTAATGCAGCTTCTTTTATAGCCTCTGTAAAGCTTGGATGTGCGTGTGACATACGCGCTACATCTTCAGCAGACGCTCTATATTCCATTGCCACAACTGCTTCTGCAATCATGTCGGCTGCACGAGCGCCTAACATGTGTACGCCTAAAATTTCATCGGTATTGGCATCTGCAAGTACTTTTACAAAACCATCTAAATCCATCGAAGCTCTACTCCTACCTAAAGCACGCATCGGAAATTTACCTTCTTTGTATGCTATTCCTGCTTCTTTTAATTGCTCTTCTGTTTTACCAACTGTAGCTACTTCTGGCCACGTATAAACAACTCCTGGTATTAAATTATAATCAATATGTGGTTTTTGACCTGCTAATGTTTCGGCTACAAACTCTCCTTCTTCACTTGCTTTGTGTGCTAACATTGCTCCTGCAACAACATCGCCAATTGCATAAATATTACTGATGTTTGTTTGTAAAATTTTGTTGGTTTCTATTTGTCCTTTTTCATTTACTTTTACTCCTGCATTTTCTAATCCTAAACCGTCAGTATATGGTTTTCTTCCTACGGAAACTAAACAATAGTCTGCTTTTATTTCGATAGGGTTTCCTTTTTTATCATCGGCATTAATAATAACTTCTTTTCCTTTTGCGGCAACTTTAGTTACTTTATGAGAGGTTAAAAATTTTATTTTTTGTTTTCTCAATACTTTTTGAAGTTCTTTAGATAATGCTTTGTCCATACCAGGAACAATCCTGTCTTGATATTCTACAACGGTAACTTCTGCTCCTAACCGTTTGTAAACTTGCCCTAACTCTAAACCGATTACTCCACCGCCAATAACCACTAAGTGTTTTGGCACTTCAGTTAACTTTAATGCTTCTGTCGATGTAATTACTCGTTTTTTATCTAATTTAATAAACGGAAAGCTTGATGGCTTAGATCCTGTTGCTATAATAGTATTTTTAGCTTCAATTTCTATTGTTGTTTTTCCTTTTATAGTGATATGTGTTGCGTCTTTAAAAGAACCTATACCTTGATATACATCAATTTTATTTTTATCCATTAAAAAAGTAATTCCTTCGCAAGTTTGTTTTACAACGGTATCTTTACGATCAATCATTTTTTTTAAATTCATTTTTATTTCTCCCGAAACTTCGATACCATGCGCCTCAAAATGTCTTATTGCGTCATCATAATGGTGTGAAGAATCTAATAATGCTTTTGACGGAATACATCCAACATTTAAACATGTACCGCCTAAAGTATTGTATTTTTCAATAATGGCTGTTTTCATTCCTAATTGCGCACAACGTATTGCAGCAACGTATCCTCCTGGACCTGATCCAATAATGGCTATATCATAAGTGTTCATAAACCTAAAGTTTTTAAATTTTTAAAATAGATAACAACAAAAATAAGAAGTTTTTAAATTTTAACGATATAAATATTCGTTTTTTTATTGCTATCTTTTACATTGCCTTAAATTTTATCTAAATTCAACTAAACACTTCTCAATTTTGTGTTGCGAAAGTTTATTTTGTACTTTTGATATTTTATTTTAATATTTTAATCGTACGCTTTATATGTTCGCAGTTTTAAAAAAGGAAATACAATCGTTTTTTGCATCGCCAATTGGCTATTTAGTTATTGGAATTTTTTTATTAACAAACGGCTTATTTTTATGGGTTTTTAAAGGAGAATTTAATATTTTAGATTACGGTTTTGCCGACTTATCAGGGTTTTATTTTTTAGCTCCATGGATATTTATTTTTTTAATTCCTGCCATTACCATGAAGAGTTTTTCCGAAGAAAAAAAACAAGGCACTTTGGAGTTATTACTAACCAAACCCATATCGATAACACAACTAGTTTTAGGTAAATATTTTGGTGCGTTAACCTTGGTAATTCTAGCACTACTTCCTACTTTATTATACATTTATACAGTACAACAATTAGGAAACCCTATTGGAAATATTGATTTAGGTAGCACATTGGGTGCGTACTTAGGTTTAATTTGTATTGCTGCAATATATACTGCGGTGGGTATTTTTACTTCTGCAATAAGCAACAATCAAATTGTAGCTTTTTTACTCGCAATTATTATTTGTTTTATTTTATATTATGGTTTTGAAGGCATCTCGGAAATTACGGATACTAATATGAGTGTATTCGGAATTAAACATCATTTTAATAACATTAGCAATGGTGTTTTGGATACTCGAAACATCATCTATTTTATAAGTGTTTCTGCTTTATTTATCTTTTTTACACAACTAAATTTAACTCAAAAACAATGCTTTTACTAACTCCAACTCTTATTATTTCGTGTATTTTTATTGCTGTTTTATGCTATTTATTTTTAAACACTATTGATGACAAAAAATGGTTGAGCGCAATTATTGCTGTTCTTTTAACTCCGTTAGTGTATTTTTATATTTGGTATCCATTATCTACCGTGTTTTTACCGTATCATCATCAAAAGGAATTTAATGCCGAAAATTGGGATACAAAACCTGGGTTACGATACGAAATGATTGACCATCTGATTACTACTGGTTTTTTAATTGATAAAAATCATCAAGAAATAAAAAAAATACTCGGCAATCCACAATGGCTAACTTGGGATGAGGCTACAAAAAACTTTAACCCCAATAAATGGAACTACGGTTTAGGCTTAATACCTGGTGCTTTTTCAGACACCAAAGAAGATGTTGAAATTACTTTTAAAAATAATAAAGTATCAAATGTAATCTTAACACAATCTGACTATCATTTTAAAAAAACAAATACCGATTTTAAAAACAAAAAAATAGACTCTATTAATACAATCATAAAATGAAACAATATTTTATAAAATCCGTTTTAGCAATCGTAATTGTATTACTTGTAAATTTTGTAGCTACAAAAATATATACTCGCATCGATTTAACTAACGATCAGCGATATACATTGTCAAAAGCCTCTATCGCAACTATTAAAAACATCAATAGCCCTATTTATGTTGATGTGTATTTAGAAGGTAACTTACCATCAGAATTTAAACGACTACAAATAGAAACCAAACAATTATTAGCAGGTTTTACAACTAAAAATAAAAATATTATTGTTACTTATATTGATCCTAAAAATTTAAACGAAAACATAAACATTATTACTGCTGAAATGCAAAAATTTGGAATGCCTCCTGCCCGAGTAGATATTCAGGAAAACGGAAAAACTACACAAGAGCTAGTGTTTCCTTGGGCAGTAATTAATCATAATAAAAAATCGGCAAAAGTTGCGTTGTTAAAAAACAATATTGGCAGTACTACTTCCGACAGAATTAATAGTTCCGTACAACATTTAGAGTACGCTTTTGCAAACGGCTTTAAAAATGTAACCACCACAAAAACTAAACATATTGCACACTTAATTGGTAATTTACAAACAGAAAGCATTTATTTATATGATTTTTACAATACTTTAGAGAAAAATTACAATTATAAAATTACACCTATTGCATTAGATTCTGCCAATAAAAAACCTCTAGAAACATTAGAAACATTAAAAAAGTTTGATTTAATTGTAGTTTCAAAACCAAAGAAAAAATTTACTGAAAAGCAGAAATATGTAGTCGATCAATATATTATAAACGGCGGCAAAAGTATTTGGATGATAGATATGGTACATGCCGAAATGGACAGTATTAAAGCGCCTGATTTTAAAACGCTTAGTTTTGGATTAAACCTTAATTTAACCGATTTGTTTTTTAGTTATGGGTTTAGAGTAAACCCCGTTTTGGTGAAAGATTTATATGCGTCTGACATTGTATTAACCGATGCAAACGGACAATTAAATAAATACCCATGGTTTTATAACCCGTTAGTATTACCCAAAATTAAACATGAAATAGTTAACAATATAAATGCCGTAAAATTTGAATTTGCAAACACCATAGATTTGCTAAAACAAGGAATACATTTAAAAAAGACTGCATTATTACAGAGTTCTTCACTTTCTGCAATTATTGGTGTACCATCAATCATTAGTTTTAATGAAATTAACAACACCAAAAAACCCGATTTAAAGCGATACAACAAACAATATTTAAACTTAGCCGCACTTATAGAAGGTAACTTTACATCCAACTATAAAAACAGAGTAAAACCTGTAAAATACAGTAAGCATAAAAATCAAAACATAGCGAGTAAATTGATTATTATCGCAGATGGAGATATCATGAAAAATCAATTAGAAAACGGAAAACCCTTAGCTTTAGGGTTTGATAAATGGACAAGGAAAACTTACGGAAATAAAGAATTTTTATTAAATTGTGTAAATTATTTATTAGACGATACGGGGCTGCTAAAAGTACGCAATAAAGAAGTTAAAATTCCGCTTTTAGACACCGAACGTATTGCAAATGAAAAACAAAAATGGCAACTTATAAATATTGGAGTTCCTTTACTATTTTTAGCGCTATTCGGCTTCGGATACACGTTTTACCGAAAAAACAAATATCGCTAAAATTAAAACTATTATTATTACATAAAAAACAAAAAACCATTACCAAATTTAGTATTTATAAGTTTTAATTAGATAGCAAAAAACTAAAAATTAGCTCTTTTATTAAAATTACTGCTTTTTTTGATACGTTTGTTTCTTATTCATCAAAAATTAGAATATATTTGTATCTATTATAAAAACAGAAAATCAAATGAAATTTATTGTTTCAAGTTCGAACTTACAAAAACAACTTACACTATTAGGTGGAGTTATAAATAACAACAATACATTACCAATATTAGACAACTTTTTATTTGAACTAAACTCAAATGAATTAGTCGTTTCTGCAAGTGATTTAGAAAGCACAATTTCCGCTACTTTAAAAGTAGATTCGGAATCTAAAGGAAGCGTAGCCATACCTGCACGATTACTTTTAGATACTCTAAAAACATTTCCAGAGCAACCATTAACATTTATCATAAGCGACAATAATACCGTAGAAATTAGCTCAAACCATGGAAAATACGCTTTAGCATATGCCAATGGAGAAGAATTTCCAAAACCAATATCTTTAGACAACCTTAGCGTTACTAAATTTACAGGAAATGTTTTAGCAACCGCAATAAATAAAACTATTTTCGCTGCTGGAAATGACGATTTAAGACCTGTAATGAGCGGCGTATTTTTTCAGTTTTCTACAGAAAGTTTAACCTTTGTAGCAACTGACGCACATAAACTAGTAAAATATCAACGTACAGACATTACGGCTTCAGAAAATGCTGAATTTATTATGCCAAAAAAACCTTTAAATTTATTAAAAGGTATTTTGACAGGTAGTGAAAGTGAAGTAACTATGGAGTATAACGAATCTAACGCTCGTTTTACTTTTGATAACATTGATTTAGTTTGCCGTTTAATAGACGGAAAATATCCTAATTACGAGGCAGTAATACCTAAAGAAAACCCGAATCAATTAACTATTTCACGTAACCAATTTTTAAACTCTGTAAAACGTGTATCTATTTTTTCGAACAAAACAACACATCAAATTCGTTTAAAAATTGCAGGGTCAGAATTAAATATTTCTGCGGAAGATATTGATTACTCAAACAAAGCAGAAGAACGTTTAACTTGTGATTACCAAGGAGACGATATGCAAATAGGGTTTAACTCACGTTTTTTAACTGAAATGTTAAACAACTTAAATTCTGATGATGTTTCTTTAGAAATGTCTATGCCAAACAGAGCTGGTATTTTAACTCCTATTGATGGTTTAGATGAAGGCGAACAAGTTATTATGCTTGTAATGCCAGTTATGTTAAATAATTAAAAAACACTCAAAAAAAAGCAACTCAATTAAGAGTTGCTTTTTTTTTGCATTAATTTCATAATATTACATAAAAAAGTGCTAATCGGTAAGACTAACACTTTTAGAGCCGATGAAGGGACTCGAACCCCCGACCTGCTGATTACAAATCAGCTGCTCTAGCCAGCTGAGCTACATCGGCCAATGCGAGCGCAAATATAATACTGTTTTTACACCTACAAACTCTTTTTTAAACTTTTTTATAAGTTATTTAATTTCTCAATTAAAGCTTTTCCTTTGCTTTCTACAGTGTTTTTCAAAGTTTTGAAGTGAGTTTTTTTATTCTCAACACCTTTTGCGTTTACAACCTCCATAGAATCGTCAAAAGCAGTAATTGCTTCATCAATAATTTCTTCCGACTTTGTAGCATCTGCTGTCGGGTTTGTTAATTGCCATACATAAACTGCTTCAATAATATCACTGAATACAAAGTTTAAGTCTCTTTTTAAATTTTTTACACTTGCCATAATAATTGTTTTAAAACTGATGCAAAAGTAAGTATAAACATTAGTAATTCTACATAAAAACTTCTAAAAGTTTTACTTCTTTTGTTTTTATTACAAATTCATTTAATTGTGCTGGTATTAATACAGTTTCTCCCATTGTTATACTTACTTTAAAATCCAATCCTATAATTTTTGCACTTCCATACACACACATATAAATTACAAAGGAATCAACATGAGTGTAATTCATTAATTTTTTTTTATTTATAGACAAAAAATTTATTGTAAAGTATTTGCAACTTACCATCGATACGGATTTGTTTACCACTGGTTTGTAATTAACTTTTTCTCCTTTATAATTAAAATTTATTGCTTCAGTTGCTTCTTTTAGGTGTAATTGTCTTTGATTTCCTTTAGTGTCTACTCTATCCCAATCATAAATTCGGTAAGTAACATCGCTTGTTTGCTGTATTTCTGCTAATAAAACACCCGAACCTATTGCGTGTACTGTTCCTGTTGGTAAAAAATAGGTGTCTCCATTTTTTACAGGCACTTCATTTAAAACAGTTATCAATTCTTTACTTTTTAAGCTTTTTTGATATTTTTCTTGAGTTATTCCTTCTTTAAAACCTAATATTAATCGTGCATTTTTATCGGCATGCATAATGTACCACATTTCTGTTTTACCAAACGAATTATGTCGCTTTTTTGCCAACTCATCATTCGGGTGAAGTTGCACTGATAAATCGTCATTTGCATCAATAAACTTAATTAGTAACGGAAATTTATTAGCAAATATTTTATATACTTTTTTTCCAACAAACTCTTCGGCATAGGTTTCTAATAGCTCTTGAAGGGTTTTGTTTTTTAAACTTCCGTTTGCTACAATTGAAACATTATTACTTACCGTAGATATTTCCCAAGATTCTCCTATATTATCGGTTTGAGATTTTTTGTTTAAAAAAGAATTTAATTTTGTGCCTCCCCAAATTTTTTCTTGTAATATAGGGGTGAATTTTATTGGATACCATTTCATATACTTGCAGGGTATTTTACAAAATTACGAGGTGTTTCATATAAAACAACTTCTATTTTTAATTTTTCTGAAAACTCTTTTCTCATAATATTCCATATATATATTACAATATTTTCGGCTGTTGGAATTACATTTTGAAAATACGTAATGTCTAAATTCAAATTTTTATGATCTAGATGTAATTCAATTTTTTGATACATAATTTCCTTTAAAATTTTTAAATCAATTACCATTCCTGTGTCTGGGTTAACATTTCCTGTTACACTTACGATTAATTCGTAATTATGCCCATGGTAATTAGGATTGTTACACAAGCCAAAAATTTCATTGTTTTTTTCGTTTGTCCAATTTTTATTATACAAACGATGGGCTGCATTAAAATGTGACTTTCTACTAACTGTTACTTGCATTATTATTGAATGTAATTGTAATATTTGTTAAATATAATTTTAAACCAAGCGGTATATGTTTCAGGATTAGCAATAATGTCTTTTTTTATTAAGTCCATATTCATCCATTTCCAATTTTCGACTTCTTCTTTATTTATTTTTGGATTTCCTTCAAATTTACCTACTAAAATATGATCTAGTTCGTGTTCTATTAATCCGTTATCAAAAGGAGCTTTATAAATAAACGATGTTTTTACTGTCAACTCTGTTGTAAATCCCATTTCTTCAAACAAACGTCTTTTCCCTGCTGCTGTATTTTCTTCGTTTTGTCGTTGGTGGCTACAACAGGTATTTGTCCATAGCCCTGGTGAATGGTATTTTACTAATGCTCTTTGTTGCAGCATTAACTCATTTTTACTGTTAAATATAAAGACTGAAAAAGCACGATGTAGTATTCCTTTTTCATGCGCTTCCATTTTAGGCATTAAACCTATTGGTTTGTCATTAATATCTACTAATATTACTTGTTCTTCTTTCATTGACTACAAAAGTAAGTAAATTTATATAAAGTATAGTTATCTACAAAGAAAGTGACAAAGAAAACGCATTAAACTTAGTACCTTTAATTAGGTAATGATTATTTTGTTTTTTTTTACACTTTATTGCAAACAATATTTTGTATTTCATTCAGCTATTTTTATTGCTGTGTGAGTGTTTTTTTTTGTTTAAATTTCTGTAAACTTACTAAAACTCTATGTTTTAATTTTCAATTTGTTAATGTTTTTTTTGTCAAAAACCTCGTAGTATTAGTCTTAGTATTACGCTCTTATTTCAATATAATAATACAATTAAAAATTACTGATTTGGCAAATTTTTTTATTGTTATCAATTTTATTATATCTGCACAAAAAAACATCTTTATCAATCACACCTACTTTTGCATCTATAAAAATAGATGTAATAAATTAAAATTAAGATTTTAAATTAATGAGTCTGCAATAAAATGAGGCGATAAAGTGGTTGGTACAATTCCAAAATTAAACCAATGTTGTAAATTAATTTCAAAACCTATACCATTTAAATAGTTATGTAGTGCTTTGTTTAATCCTTCTTTATATAAATAATGATTGGTTCCTTTTGGATCATTATGGTATAAATCATTTTGTGCAAATCCTTTAAAAACGGGTCCTGTAATTTTTATTTCAAACTCTTCAGGGTTCATTCCAATAGGACTATGAACTGTTGTAGTAAACTGGTGCCAAAAAGCAGATTGTATGCAATTGTTTTCAAATAATTGACGTACTATTTCTAAAGAGTCTATTGTTTCTTGATCCGTTTGTGTAGGGAAACCAAACATTAAATAGGCATGCACCATAATGTTATATTTCGAAAAGGTTGAAGTTACACGTGCTACTTGAGCTACATCAACTCCTTTTTTCATTTTTTTTAACAGCCTATCGGATGCGACTTCTAAACCACCTGTAACAGCAATACAACCGCTACGAGCTAATAGTTCACAAAGCGATTCGTTAAAAGTTTTTTCAAATCTAATGTTTGTCCACCATGTAATGTAAATTCGTTTTTCAATCAATTTTTCGGCTAATGCCCGGAGTATTTTTGGTGGCGCTGCTTCATCTACAAAGTGAAAACCTGTTGTTCCTGTTGTTGCAATTATAGTTTCTATTTTTGCTACCAAATCATCGGCAGTTGTGTTTTCATATCCTGAAATATATGGCAAACTCACATCACAAAACGTACACTGTTTCCAATAACAACCGTGAGAAATGGTGAGTTTATTCCATCTTCCGTCACTCCACAAACGGTGCATTGGATTCATTACATCTAAAAAAGATAAATATTTTTGCAACGGCAACCCTTCGTAATTAGGTGCTGGCAAGTTTTTATGATGAAAAATAGTGTTTGGTAAATGGTTTTTAAACACTACGTTGTCAGCTTCTAAAACATAGGTGCGCTCTAACTTAGACGCATCTATTTTGTGTTCTATATATTCTATAATTCGTAATAGTGGTGCTTCGCCATCATCTAATGAAATAAAATCTACATATTTAAAAATACGTGTATCTTCTAGTTTTCGTAATTCGGTATTACAATAACCTCCTCCAAAAGCAATTTTTATTTCTGGAAATTGATTTTTTAGGAGTTGAGCACAACGTAATGCTGCAAATAAATTACCCGGAAATGGTATTGAAAAGCAAACCAATTTGGGTTGATGTTTATCTATCTTTTCTACTAATAAATGTAACAATTCTTCTTCTATAAGGTTTGGTTCGTATTGCAAGTATTCGTCAATTTCGCTAAAACTACTTGCTGATGTTGCTATTTGTGCGGCATAGCGGGTAAATGAAAAAAACTCATCTACATTGGCATGTATAAAGTCACCTAACTCTTCTATAAAAAGTGTTGCTAAATGTTTTGCTTTGTCTAAAACTCCTAATTTTCCGAATGCCCAAAATAAATTGGTTTCTAAATTATTAACTCGGTGTGCTTTTGGTAAAAAACCGTGATGTAAAATTTGATATGCTGCTGTTACTTCTTGTTGTTGTAGGTATCGTATTACAAAATCTACTTTATGTATATATTCTTCTTTGTTTTCCCAAACTAACGGAAATTGATTGTCTGGGTTTTTTGCGGCTATTTTAAATATTTTTTGAATACATTTTTGTGTAAAAATAGTGGTGAATAGCTCAATACTTAAATCGGCTTGCGCAACAGATATTTTTTTTTCTTGCAAAAAACCTTTTAGATAACAAGTTGCAGGATACGTTGTATTTAATTGTGTAAACGGTGGTGTTATTAATAATGTTGTAATTGGCATATTTTAGGAATCTACAACAAAGATAATACTATTTTTAAATGTATCGTTTTGGTCTGTTCATGAAAAAATAAATAATCTGTAATTCATTAAATTATAAAAATGGAGAATAACAATAAAAGTTGATATAAAAACCATAATTTTTAACCAAGAAGATTATTATTTCATTTTAAGTTGTTACTTTTACGGTAAACCTTTTTATTTATGTCAGAAATTATTTTAGCATTAACTGATGCGTCTATTTTTCAGGAAGAAAATTTAATACTCTCTAATATCAATTTAAATATTAATAAAGGAGAGTTTGTGTACTTAATTGGAAAAACGGGTTCAGGAAAAAGTAGCTTTATGAAAACTTTATATGCCGATTTGCCTTTACAAAAAGGAACAGGAAGCATTGTTGGTTATAACTTAAATAACTTTAAAGAAAAGGATATTCCGTTTTTAAGGCGAAAATTAGGTGTGGTTTTTCAAGATTTTAAATTATTAAGTGATCGTACGGTTTTTAATAACTTAGATTTTGTTTTAAAAGCAACAGGTTGGAAAGATAAAATAAAACGAAAAAATCGTATTGAAGAAGTGCTTACTAAGGTAAAAATGAATAGCAAAGGGTTTAAGTATCCGCATCAATTATCGGGCGGAGAGCAACAACGAATTGCTATTGCAAGATCGTTATTAAACAATCCTGAGTTAATTTTAGCCGATGAGCCTACTGGGAATTTAGACCCTGCAACTAGTATAGAAATCATGACTATTTTACGAGAAATTAACCAACAAGGTAATACCATTTTAATGGCTACTCATGATTATGCATTGATATTAAAATATCCGTCTAAAACTTTAAAATTAGAAAATCAAAAACTTTTTGAAGTCGTATTGAAAAAACAATAACGTTTTAATTGACAAATAAATGGTTAGCTGTAGTGCAACTAACTACTTTACTTATTTAGTAATTTTTTTATAATGGTTTTTTTACCTTAATTTACAAATTATAATTTTTACGTTTAGCTTGTTTTTTAATCGAATTTGGCATACGATAGTTCGTTTGTTTTTTTTTATAATTGCGCTAATTAAACCACTCATAGAGCTACTTATGTCTAATAGCGACCCCTAATAGTTCATTTTTTTACTGCAACTAATAACTTTTTTTCAGGTGTACTTATTAAGTTTATTTATATAAAATCTCCGTTTGTCATTACGTGATAACGTGGGTCATCTATATCTTCTTCAATTACGCTTACTAATTTTGGTGATGCTTTTATCATTAAGTCCTTACACTCTTCGGATAAGTGTTTTAGTTTTATTTTTTTACCTGATTTCTCATATTTTTCCACCAAATTAAATAATGCTTCTAATGCGGAGTGATCTGAAACCCGAGATTCTAAAAAATCAATTTCTACTTTTTCAGGGTCATTTTTTACATCAAACTTATCGTTAAACGCTTGGATGCTTCCAAAAAATAAAGGCCCAAAAATTTCATATACTTTAGTTCCATCTTCTTTAAAGCGTTTTCGAGCTCTAATTTTTTTAGCATTTTCCCAAGCAAATACTAATGCCGAAATAATTACACCTGCAAAAACAGCAATTGCTAAATCAACAAAAACAGTAATTATCGATACTGCTACTAAAACAAATGCATCCGATTTTGGTATTTTACGCATAATACGAAAACTTGACCATGCAAAAGTTTCTAATACCATAATAAACATGACGCCTACTAACGCCGAAATTGGCACCATTTCAATATATTTATCGGCAAATAAAATGAATGACAACAGAGTTAACGCCATTATAATACCTGACAACCTTCCTCTCCCGTTGGCATTAATATTAATCATAGTTTGACCAATCATACCACAACCTCCTGTACCGCCAAATAAACCGCTTACAATATTACCAATACCTTGCCCTACACATTCTTTGTTTCCGTCACCACGAGTTTCGGTTAATTCATCAACTAAATTTAAGGTCATTAACGATTCTATTAAACCAACCGAAGCGGCTAAAAACGCATACGGAAATATAAATTTAAGCGTATCTAAATTAAATGGTAAATTAGACCACAATTCCACATTTGGCATAGGAAACTCTCCTTTTAAGCCTGTTCCACCACCAGCTCTAATGTATGACCCAACGGTTTCTACATCGATATTCACAAAAATAGTAACTAACGTTACTGCTAAAATAGCTATTAATGCTGCTGGTAATTTAGGTGCTATTTTGGGTAAAAAATGTGTAATTAACATGGTTATTGCTACAAAAAATATCATTTTTGTGAGTGCATTTACTTGAGTAATTTGTTCAAAAAAACCTAAAAACCACGTTCCTATTCCGTCTGAAAAAGTGGTTGTTAGTTCTGGGAACATTTTTACTTGTGCTAAAAAGATAACAATTGCTAATCCGTTTACAAATCCTAACATTACGGAATGTGGTATTAAACGTACAAAACGCCCTAATTTAAAGAAACCTGCAAATATTTGTAGTAATCCCATTACAATTACGGTTCCTAAAAGGTAGTAGTATCCCATGTTATCTATTGGTAAATCAAAAGCTAAACCTTTTTCGTGTCCTTTTGCAATCATATCTACAAAAATAATAGCCACTGCGCCTGCTGCTCCAGATATTAACCCTGGTCTTCCTCCAAAAATAGCTGCAATTAATCCTACAATAAAAGCACCTGAAAGTGCTACTAATGGATCTATTCTTGCTACAAAAGCGAATGCAACTACTTCAGGTATCATTGCTAAGGAAACGGTCATTCCTGCCAAAACATCGTTTTTAATGTTTTCGGAAGTTTTATGTACTAATGCATTCATAGTTATTGTTTGTCAAAGATAGGTGTCGTTTTAAAATTTCAAATAAAATTTTGATTACTATAAAGGTTAAAATATTTATTTTTTAGCAACATAACCAAACTTCTAGCAATTAAAAAATTGGATTCGTAATTTTGTTTAACTTAATATAAGCGTGCAAAAATACGTTTATTTAGCTGGCAAACAAGTAGATTTTTTGTTTTTGCGTGGTTTCATTTTTAAGAAGTCAAATTGCATTTTAAATTTAGTAGTAATTATAATTTTTATATTATTGTTGTTCGATAAAAAATTAACTAAAATAAAATAATAATCTATTTTAGTTAATTTAAATTGGAAATAGTAATTTTAAGAACTTTTTATGGCAACTTTCAGGGTTGAAAACTCACAATTAACTTTTTTGTTCTTTATTAAAATACACTAAGTAATAGTACATTTGTTTTTCTTCGTCCCATCCTTTTTCTACGTATTTTTCGGCAGATTCGGGGTTAATAAAATCCATCCGTATTTGAATATTGGTATCTAACTCAATAATGTTTTTTATTTTTTTACGAGATGCGGTTACTGCGGTGTTAGAAATATCGAATTCGGTAACATCTTCTATATGAAATTTTGGTGCTTTTTCTTGTTTATAATGTTTAAACTCTGGTATTAATTCTGGATTTTCAATTACACTATTTAAAAAATTAGTTTCTTCAAAGTTATCGTTTTTTGCAAAATAATCCATTGAGCGATTCATAAACATTACTTCTTCCTTTTTGTCTTCTGCTGGAAAAACTACATCTTTTGCAAAATTTTGACAAAATTGGAGGTATTTTTTAGTAAAAAAGTTACTGTCGGTAAGTGGTGCTACTTCTAAAAAATGCTCTAACCAGTATTTGGTGTCGTATTTATTAGAGTCAGACGATAAAACTTTATAACCTGTTTCTTTATCAATATTAAAAATAAGGCATCCTTTGTCTAATTTTCTTAAATTTACACCATGTTGTAAAATGGCGTTTAGATTGCTGTCTTTTTCTTCAAATTGCAAAAAATCATCTTTAATTTCGCTTTTAAAAATACCTATCGCATCTACTTTTTTGTTATCTAGCACTAAACCTGTTAAGTATGACACATAAACTTCTCCGTTTTTAATATGTGGATGTTGGGATTGGTTATATAAGTGATTCGTTATTTTTTGTGATGCTTCGTGTATTGTATTTGGGTTGTTAAATACTTCTGTTGCTATTTTAAACAGCTCGTTAAACTCTAAATCTACTTCGTTTGCAAACTGAAAATAATTTTCTTCTTTTTCTCTAAAAGGTTTAAAAAAAAATTCTTTTAACAGCGGTAGTAATTCATCATTTAAAGCAAATGGTTCTTTTGATGTAAAAGCGCCTTCTCCTTTACTTTTATTACCTACACGATGTATGGAAAGGGTTTCAATATGGGTTTGGTATAAGTTAATCATAGCTTGTTGTTAATGTGGGTTTTTATGGTATTGTTAACGTTTATGGTTTAACTCCATAAGTCGTCATAATTGTCGTAAGAATCTTCATTGTAGTCGTCAGAATCTTCATCAAATTCGTCTTCTTCCAGCGGGTTTCCTTTAAATTCTTTATCTGGTGGTGATTCGGGTAATAATCCTTGTGCAAAAATTACATTTGGGTAGGTTTCTTCTATTTGTGGTTCAGATATTTCGACTAGTTCTATTAAAAAAGACCACATATTAAAGAAATCATATACATATAATAAATTGGGTTTACTGTTTGAAATAATATCATCTAAAGTAGTTTCGCACATTATGCGTACGTTTTCACTTTCGTCACTCATGTCAAACAGTGCTATTTCCTCTCCTTGATTCCATTCTGGATCACTTTCATAAAAGGATGCCATTTCGCTTCCTTCAAAACCGAATGCTTGTGTAATAACGTTATGCAATTCTTCTGCGGTGGCATCGGTATTTATTTCAATGTCTCTTAAAACATCTTCGGGTGCGTCTAAAATTATTCGTATGCGATATATCATCATTTAAAAAATTGTGGATAGCAAAAATAAGTTTTTTATTTGGTAAATCGGTGTAAAGTAAAGGTCATTGCTGATAATAAAAAGAATGCGCCTATTTGATGTGCAATTCCTAATATAACAGGCACGTGAAATAGTAGTGTTAAAACTCCTAAAACAAATTGTACAAAAACGAGTATTAATAGTGCGTTTTTTCCTTCGGATTGATGTTTGGTTATTGTAATTTTTTTGGTTTTAAAATGAATAGCAATAATGCTTGCTACTACTAAATAAGCGAGAGTACGATGTACAAATTGAACTCCGCTTTTTCCTTCAAAAAAATTTTTATAAGTTGGCGTTTGCTCTAAAAATACAGTTTCGTGTATGAGTTGATTATCGCTCATTAATGGCCAATAATTGTGTATAAAACCTGCATCTAATCCTGCTACAAATGCACCATAAATTATTTGTATAATTAATAATACTAATGCTATTCGTATAAAATTACGTATCGGAATATTTGCTTGTTTTTTGTTTGGAAAAACAAGGTCTAATAATACCCAAAATGTATATGAAAAGGTAATAAATGCGGTGGTTAAATGTGCTGCTAATCGATAATGACTTACGTCAGGCCTGTGTACTAACCCACTTTTTACCATGTACCAACCTAATGCGCCTTGAAAACTGCCTAATAATAATAATAGTATCGATTTTTTAAGGGTTGGTTTGCTTAATTGTTTGGTTATTAAAAAATAAATAAACGGTATAAAAAATACTAACCCAATTATTCTGCCAATAAAACGGTGCAACCATTCCCAAAAATAAATATCTTTAAACTCTTGTAGGGTAAAGTGATTGTTTATTTTTTTGTATTCCGGATATTGTTTGTACAATTCAAAAGCATCGCTCCATTGTTGTTTACCAATTGGTGGCATTGTGCCTTTTATTAGTTTATAATTAGAAATGGATAATCCTGAATGTGTTAAACGTGTAACACCGCCAATAACTACCATTGCAAATATTAAAAGTGCACCTGTTATAAGCCAAATTTGTACTTTTCTGTTGTCTTTCATTGTTTAATATGCTTTTGCAAAGATAAGAAAGAGATGTTAGTAATAGTTGAATTTATTATTTGAATTTAAATATTATTTAAAGAATAATATTTGCGAAAAAGTGGTTGACATACGTTTCTATTTATAAATACGAAAAAAAAAGGTAAATTAGGAAATCCAGTAAAAATAATTTGTTTTATAGTTTAAAAAACGAAATTACGTACGCCTAGCATCGATAATATTAAAACCTCATTCCCATTTTTAAATTAAAAATACGAGGTGTTAAAAAATTAGGCACTGCAAATTGTTGTTTAGTATATACATCTCTAACCCAAGTATTGGTAATGGAGTTTTGCACATTAAACATATTAAAAATTTCAAAACCGACTTCAAATTCTTTTAAATGATGAAAAAGATGTCCTTTGTCAAACTGTTTATTATGCTCTACAATTACATATGAAAACCCAACATCAGTACGGCTGTATGCAGGCAAACGGTTTTGAAATTGATATACATCAGCATAACTTGGTGAGCCACCAGGCAAACCCGTATTGTATACTAAATTTAAATATATTTTTAAACTCGGAATATTAGGTACATAATCCTGAAAAAGTGCCCCGAATTTTAATCGTTGATCGGTTGGTCTTGCTATGTAACCTCTATTGTCAATATTTTCTTGAGTATTTAAATACCCTAAGCTAAACCAACTTTCGGTACCAGGTACAAATTCTCCATTTAGTCGCAAATCTAACCCAGTCGCAAATGCTTTTGCGTTGTTTGTTGCACTATATCGTATGCGTACATTGTTTACGGTATATGGGTTTACGTGACTTAAAATTTTGTAATATGCTTCGGAAGTTAGCTTAAAAGGTCTGTTCCACATTTTAAATTTATAATCGCCACCTAAAATAAAGTGTATTGCTTGTTGTGCTTTTACTTTGGGCCTAACAATTCCGTTAGCATCTCTTAATTCTCTATAAAAAGGAGGCTGATGATAAACTCCAATTGCGGTTCTGAAAACCATATCTTTTTCCCAATTAGGTAGGATTGATAATTGTGCTCTCGGACTAAAAACGGTTTGTGTTTTTGAGATTAATCCATCTCCTGAAACCGTCCAGTTATGTGCACGAACACCAATATTATAAAAGACATCAGTATCTCCTAAAGTAGTTTCTTTATTGTATTGTACAAAACCCGAAACTCTACTAATAGTAATGTCGTTTTTTGCTCTTACATTTTGGAAAGGAGTTAATGGTCCTGAATACGGATTGTAAGGTTGCTCATTTGGGGATAAACCTGGTGGACGCACCGAAAAACCTGCGGAATCTATAACTTCCCATTCTATTACTTGATCTCTAATGTTTTCACGAGTGTATTTTGTACCCCAACTTATTTTATGATTGTCTTTTTTATAATTTCCTTGGTGTTGAAAGTTAAAAATTAAGGCATCTAAGTCGTTACGTGCATGACTAAGTTGTGACCCAATTCCTTCGGAAAATTCCACTTCTCCAAAATTATCATCACCAATATTACTATTTACTTCTCCTAATCGGTAATTTGCTAAAATGTCAAAATACTCTTCTTCTATGGTATGATAAATAGAACTTGTAAATTTAAGTTC
>CAZWNY010000012.1:18768-34147 GCA_964635575.1 uncultured Kordia sp.
TCGTAATTTGTTACGGTTTCTTTTGCTTGAACAAATAAGCTGTTGTCTCTATAACGTGCGCCAAAAATACCTGTTAATTTTTTGTTTTTACTAATGCCTTCTACACTTACGCTACCGCCTAATAAGCTGGCATCAAGAGAAGCACTAAATTGTTTTGGAGTACGATACGTAATGTCTAATACTGAAGAAAGCTTATCTCCATATTTTGCTTGAAATCCTCCTGCTGAAAAATCGATATTATGCACCAAATCACTATTTACAAAGCTCAATCCTTCTTGTTGTCCTGACCGAATTAAAAATGGACGATATACCTCAATATCATTCACATATATTAGGTTTTCATCAAAATTACCACCTCTTACGTTGTATTGTGAACTGAGTTCGTTATTACCACTTACTCCTGCAAGGGTTTTTAAAATATTTTCGACTCCTGCATTTCCTCCTGGTATTTTACGAAGCATTTTTGGAGATATGGTAGTAATACCTTCTATACGTTTTCTTCGGTTACCGCTAATTACAACCGTTCCTAATTGCTCTTCATCATATTTTAAAACAGGATTAAATTCAAAAAACTGCCCTTCTTTTAGGTTAAAAGATTGTTGTACTTTTTTTAAACCAAGATGCGAAAAAGTAAGTGTAATTTTTTTGTTAGCGGGTATGTTTAAAGTATAATCACCAGCTTCAGATGTTTTTGTACCTATATTTCCATAGCTAATGTTTACATTAGCTACGGGTATGTTATTTTTATCTAAAACAACACCACTAATTTGTGCGGTTTGTGCTATTGTTATAGTTGTAGTAAATATGAATAATAAGCTAAAAAAACGCTTAATTGTTGTCATGTTTTAAATTTTTCTGAAAAATTTCATTTCAAAAATACTATTATTTCCAACATTATCAATTACAATTAGCTTAAAATTATGTTCGGATGTTTTTATCACGTTATCGCTAAAATTATAAGTTAGTTTATTTTTTTTAGCATTGTATTCCATTAAAATCCATTTTCCGTTTATAGTTGCTCTGTATTTTTTAATTCCTGATAAATTATCTGTAATTTTTACTTGTAAGGTTTTGTTTTTAGTTACCCATTTTCCGTTGTGTACATTTATGGTTTTAATTTTAGGCGCAGTAATGTCACTACATAAGGCATAACGTCCAAACGCACGTGTTTTAGCGGTAACTTTTCCGTTTTTTTTGTAAGAATAGGTATAATAAAGTTTATTGTTATATCCTAAACTGGCTACAAAAAGTTTACTAATATCTTCTTCTTTAAATTTATCGGTTTTAAAATGGATGTACATGCTTTTGTGTAACGGAATGTTTCTATCGCCAATAATTATGGTGTCTCCGTGTGTTTCATATTTAATGTAAGTATCTTGATAAAGTGCGTTTTTTGGTATGTAAACGGATTTATCATCACCATCAAAATTAAAACCTTTTTCTGCTTGTACATAATAAGGTGTTTTTTTCTTCTTTTTAAAATGAATGATTTTTTGTTTTTTACCAAATAACGGAATTGTAATTGTTCGACTGTTATTATTAAAATCCGTTACTACAATTTTATAATTTATCTTTTCGCCTTCTAAAAGCACAATTTCACCATTGTTCTCTGTGTTTTTAATAATACTTAATGGATTGTTTGTGTTATTATATAATAATTGTATACGAGATTTATGGGTTTTAAAATATTCATAATCAATCAAGTGATTGATGTGTCGAGATTCATTAAATGCGAATTTTTTAAAATCTAGCTCATAATTTAAAACACCGTTTACATAGGTTTTAATGTTAAACACTCCATTTTTGTTATATGCCAAATCTTGCAAATCGATTGTATTGATACCAAAACCAATGTTTCCTAATGCGTAAATAGTAGAAGAAACATAATCGCCGTTTTTAGTTTTTGCTAATTTAATTTTAAACCGATTATTATGTTGGTTTACCTGAGTGCTATCATTTAAAGCATACGCAAAAACTCCTTTTACAGTAGGCTTTCGAGTGTCTTTTACAGTAAAACCAAATAACATTGGGTTCATTGGTCGCTCTTGGTTGTCTCTAATTTCATAATGTAAATGTGGACCGCCAGAGCCACCGGTATTTCCTGAAAAAGCAATTTTTTGTCCTTTAGTTACGGTTAATTGATTGGTAGCAGGAAAGAGTTCTATTTCAAAACTTTCTTTGTTGTACTGATTTTCTTTTACAAATGCTTCTATTTCCGAAGAAAAACGCTGTAAATGCCCGTAAACCGTAGTATAACCATTTGGGTGCGTAATGTATAATGCTTTACCATAACCGTAATGTGATATTTTTATTCGACTAACATATCCGTTAGCCGTTGCTAATACTTTTAAACCTTCTTTTTGTTGAGTTTTAATATCAATACCAGCATGAAAATGGTTGGAACGAAGCTCAGCAAAAGTACCTGATAAAACAGGGTTTATGGCTAATGGATTTCCGAAATAATTTTGAGGTATTTTTTGTTGCGCATAAATATAAGTAGTACACAAAACGTATAATAATAGTAATAAATAGAACTTAGTACGCATAATGTAATAATTAGTTTAAAAAATAAATTTACAATTTATTTTTCTATTTTGAATAGGAAAACAACAGTAATTACCAAACAAATTTTAAGCCAAATAAAATAATATTCAAAAAAAAGCGATAAAAGTGATTGCAAATAACAAATAAATGTTAACTTTGTAATACGTACAATTGAATACGTTAAAGAGATGAGTGAATTATTAAAACTTGTTGATACTTTAGAAGTTAAGATACATAAAGTGGTAAAGGAGCTTGAAATAAAAGAGCAAAAAAACACACACTTAATATCCGAAATAACTATTAAAAACGATAAAATCAATCAACAAACCGAACATTTAAAAAAATGGGAAGAAAAATATGAAGCGCTAAAATTAACAAATTCAATGTTAGGTAGTGATGAATATAAGCGAGAAACTAAACTAAAAATAAATACATTAATTAGAGAAATCGATTTATGTATAACACAGCTTTCTAAATAAAAATACAATGGCAGAACAGTTAAAGATTAAAATTTCTATTGCTGATAGAGTTTACCCTTTAACCATAAAGCCAAACCAAGAAGAAGGGTTGCGTAAAGCCGCAAAAAGTATTGAACATTTAATAAAGCAATTTGAAAAAAGTTACGCCGTTAGAGACAAGCAAGACGTATTAGCTATGTGTGCTTTACAATTTGCAACTAAGGCAGAACAAAAAAGTTTAGATACGCAATATAATGATATAACAATACATCAAAAGTTGGAGGCAATGCAACAACTTTTAGATGATTGTATATAAACGTTCTTTAAAACAAATAAAATTACTACCTACATTAATTATTATTTTTTGATAAACTCAACAAGTTTCTATTAAAAAAAGTGAGTCGTTGTTGCTAAAGCAAGCTACCATTTGAGTAGATCCTTGATCAGCAAGTTAACTTTAAACCTGTAATCAGGAGTTTATACAAAATACAATTAATGTAGGTTTTTTTATATAAATAAATTAAGAAAGAAAAAAAATGAATGAATTAATTATGCCAATAATACTTGGCGTTGCAGGGATAATAGTAGGTTTTGTAATCGCAAAAATGCTAGCAAAAAATAGTGCAACAAGCGCAATAAAAGCAGCCGACAAAGAAGCAAAAGGAATGCTTAGAGATGCTAAAAGAGAAGGTGAGCAACTGAAGAAAGATAAAATGCTTCAGGCAAAAGAAAAATTTATAGAGCTTAAATCTGAACACGAAAAAGTAATTTTATCGAAAGATAAAAAAGCAGAAGAAGCACTTAAACGCATACGAGATAAAGAGTCTCAACTATCTAATGAACTTTCAAAATCTAAAAAATTAAATACTGAAGTAGAAGGAAAGAAAAAAGACTTCGACTATCGTTTAAATTTTCTAGACAAAAAAGAAGAAGACATCAACAAACTTCACAAAAAACAAATCGAGCAGTTAGAAGTACTTTCGAGTATGTCTGCCGATGAAGCAAAAGAAGAGTTAGTACGCTCATTAAAAGACGAAGCAAAAACAGACGCAATGTCTTTCATACAAAATAGTATGGAAGAAGCAAAACTGACTGCACAACAAGATGCTCGAAAAATTATAATTAATACCATACAACGTATTGGTACAGAAGAAGCTGTAGAAAACTGCGTATCTGTCTTTAACCTAGAATCAGATGATGTAAAAGGACGTATTATTGGTAGAGAAGGACGTAATATTAGAGCAATAGAAGCGGCAACAGGAGTCGAAATTATTGTAGATGACACTCCAGACGCAATTATTTTATCTTGTTTTGATTCTGTACGAAGAGAAGTTGCTCGTTTATCATTACATAAATTAGTTACCGACGGTAGAATACATCCAGCACGTATTGAAGAAGTAGTACGTAAAACACGTAACCAAATAGATGCCGAAATTGCAGAAGTTGGTAAACGTACCGTAATCGATTTAGGGATTCACGGTTTGCATCCTGAGTTAATTAAAATGGTAGGACGTATGAAATACCGTTCTTCTTACGGGCAAAACCTACTACAACACTCACGTGAAGTAGCTAAACTATGTGGCTTAATGGCAGCCGAATTAGGATTAAACACTAAATTAGCAAAACGAGCAGGATTATTACATGATATTGGTAAAGTACCAGAAGACGATATTGAAATTCCTCACGCATTACTAGGAATGCAATTGGCAGAAAAACACGGAGAAAAACCAGACGTTTGTAACGCCATTGGAGCACACCATGACGAAATAGAAATGAAATCGTTATTAGCACCAATAATACAAGTTTGTGATGCCATTTCAGGCGCAAGACCAGGCGCAAGACGACAAGTATTAGATTCATACATACAACGCTTAAAAGATTTAGAAGAAATTGCTTTTGCCTTTACAGGTGTCAAAAAAGCATACGCAATACAAGCAGGAAGAGAATTACGTGTAATTGTAGAAAGCGAAAAAGTGAGCGATGAAAAAGCAGCAAACTTATCTTTCGAAATTTCACAAAAAATTCAGACAGACATGACTTATCCAGGGCAAGTAAAAATTACTGTAATTAGAGAAACAAGAGCCGTAAACATTGCCAAATAAAAAATAAAAATCAAACAAAAAGCCAACTCATTGAGTTGGCTTTTTTTTAAAAATATTTTTAATATCATCACAAAAAAATAAAAACTTATCTTTTAATAAATTATGAAAAAAACAGGAATAATAATCGCCAGTATTTTAATATTATCTTGCAGTTTTATGGCAGAAGATAAAACAAAATTTTCTGACGAAGCTTTAGCTGAAATTGTAATTACACAAAACGGACAAAAGGTGAGTTTAAAAAGTATTTTTGACAAACATAAAGGAAAAACAATAGTGGTAGATATTTGGGCATCTTGGTGTGGCGATTGTATAGCAGGATTACCCAAAGTAAAAGAACTACAAGAAAAAACTAAAAACAATAAAAATATAGTCTATTTATTTTTATCGGTAGATAGAAATAAAGACTCTTGGAAAAATGCTATTACAAAACGAAATATTGTAGGTGAACATTATTTTTTACCATTAGGAATGAAAAAAAGTACCTTTGCTAAATATATTGTTTTAAAATGGATACCACGCTATATGGTAATAGGGAAAAATGGAGACATAAAACTATATAACGCAATAAAAGCAAACGATAATAAAATAATAGAAGCTATAAACTCCGATAAATAATATAATTTAAAAAAATGAGAAAACAAATTGTAGCAGGAAACTGGAAAATGAACAACAATCAGAAAGAAACAAAACAACTGATTAAAGATATAAAAAAAGGAATTAAAACTCTAAAGTTAAAAGAAACACGTGTATTAATTGCACCTACGTATATAAATTTAGCAATAGCGAAAAACAAAACCAAAGGAAGTAAAATAGAAGTAATATCACAAAACATGCACCAAGCAAAAAACGGTGCATATACTGGCGAAATTTCTGCAAATATGTTAAAATCTTTAAAAATTAAAACCGTAATTTTAGGACACAGTGAACGTAGAACTCACTTTGGAGAAACAGATGTAATTTTAAAAGAAAAAGCAAATGCAGCTTTAGAAAATAAATTAGAAATTATCTTTTGTTTTGGCGAATTACTAGAAGACCGGAAAAACGATAATCATTTTAAAATAGTAGAAAATCAACTTAAAAATGCATTATTTCATTTAGAAACAAAAGCATGGAAAAAAATCATACTTGCCTATGAACCTGTTTGGGCAATAGGAACAGGAGAAACTGCATCACCAAAACAAGCGCAAGAAATGCACGCATTTATACGAAATTTAGTAAAAGAAAAATACGATAATAAAATAGCCGAAAACACCTCAATACTATACGGAGGAAGCGTAAAACCAAGTAATGCAAAAGAGATTTTTAAAAACAAAGATGTAGATGGAGGACTAATAGGAGGCGCTGCACTTAATGCCGAAAATTTTGTGAATTTAATACAATCATTTTAATGAGTACGCCTATATATCTAAGCTTCACCTTTATAATAACACCAAGAGATCCAGCTACTGAAATATTAATTGCAGAATTAGGAGTAGCAGGTTTTGAAAGTTTTGTGGAAAATGAAAACGGAGTAACAGCTTACATTCAAAAACCACATTGGAACACCGATATTTTAAATGATATTTATATTTTAACAAACAATGAATTTAAAATAACGTACACAAAAAAAGAAATTGAACAAGTAAATTGGAATAAAGAATGGGAGAAAAATTTTAATCCGATTACTGTAGAAAAAACGTGTAGCGTACGTGCTCCTTTTCATAAAAAACCAGATACTAAATACGATATAATTATTGAACCCAAAATGAGTTTTGGAACAGGTCATCATGAAACTACACACATGATGATAGCACATATATTAACACTAAATTGTGAAAACAAAACCGTTTTAGACATGGGTTGCGGAACAGGAATACTCGCAATTTTAACAGCAATGAAAGGTGCAAAAAAAATAGACGCTATTGATATTGATAATTGGTGTTATATAAATACCAAAGAAAACATAGTTCGTAATAATTGCAGTAAAATTAATGTTTTAGAAGGCGATGCAAATTTATTAATAAATAAAAAATACGATATTATTATTGCAAATATTAATCGCAATATATTATTAAACGACATTCCAAAATATGCATCTTGTTTAACAAAAAATGCAACCCTGTTATTAAGCGGTTTTTATACCGAAGATATTCCTATAATAACCAAAAAATGTAATGAGTTTGGCTTAAAATTTGTAACTAATTTTAAAAAAAATGATTGGGTAGCATTAAAATTTGTAAATTAACCCCATAAAATATTGACTATGAGCGTTAAAGAAGAAAACCTTGAGCAAGTAAAGCATCAAGAAACAATATCTGAAAAACATGAAATTATACTACACAATGACGAAGTAAACACTTTTGATCACGTAATAGACTGTTTAGTAATGTATTGTGATCATACATCTTTGCAAGCAGAACAATGCTCATTAATAGTGCACTACAACGGAAAATGTACCGTTAAAACAGGAGAAATATCCGATTTAAAAACCAGATGTAGTAATTTATTAAATGCAGGATTAAGTGCTGAAATTGTGTAATACTTTTAAGTTTAAGAGAACATTTAAAGACTAATTTTTTTTCCAAAAAAAAGTTTGCTCATCTAAATAGTTTAAAGTATTTGGACCTTCATTAAACAGTAAATCTAAAATACTAAGGTTATTTAAATATCCGTGTTTATTTACAAATACCTGTGTGTATGCGTTGAGCTTAATAGGTATTTCTTTTTTTGATTGTGCTAAATATCGTAAATCAATCGTATTTTCATTTTCGTAAGTTTTAAAAAAATCAGACGTATATTTTATGTTAATATCTAATTCAATACATTCACATAAAATAAGAAACAACTGCTTGTTTAGTTCAAATAAATTAGTATGTGGAGTGAAAAATAAAGTTTGCAACTCATCTTGATAGTACTCAAAAAAAGGCGAGCTTTTGTAAGCTGATTCTATTGATTTCCAATGTTGTTTTTGCCAACTTTCAATATTTAAAATTTGTGTATTTGTGTATTTTATTTTTTCTCCATTTTTAGCATGACAAATAGGTATACTTACTTGTAATTTCCCGTTGGCACCATAGATATACATTCGGTTTCGATAACTTTGTTTCTGAAAATTATCGTATTTTTCGAAAATTACAGTCTCTGAATTCGCTAACGCTACAAAAGCTGCAACATTAGGAAAATAAGTAGGATGGAGAATAACATTCATATTATTACTTGTAAACATAAAAAATAAAATCACCTTTTAAAAGGCTAAAAGTTTTATTACGTTCTCTGTCATTTTTTTTAGGGTTAATATATAAACAGAAATTCATTCAAAAATACAGTTCTATTTTTGAATGTTTCATTTTTTTTATAGATACTTAAGGCTTACTAAACAAACTACACTAATAAAATTTCCTTTACAACTTCTCTTCGTAAATATTCATTTATGTTTGTTATAATTTTTTCTTTACCATAACTAAGTTCTTCCCGCAATACAGAGGAAGATAAACGTACAATTAATACTTCTTTTTTTAGCACTACACTGTCTGTATATGCTTCAATAGCTTGTCCCATTACGGAAAACCAAGCATCTTGAGCATCAACTTTATCTAAACCTTTACTTAAGTTATTCGCTTTAATAAAACCTTGCAAAGCATCTCCAATACTCATGTTTTTTTGAAACCTATCGTCTTTTTTCATATCTATAAAGTTTAGTTTAATTCTTAGCTTATCGGCACAAAATTAGTCTATATCAAATTTTTGATGCTTCTTGTAGTGATAAATTATATTTGCATCGTTTTTAATCACTAATTTTTTTGACGTAATACTTAAAATAACCTCTTTCCAGGTATCAAACGGAGTGATTGTTTTTAAATATATCGAATCGTTTTTAAAATATAATTGCAAAGTATCTTTTACAGTATTGGTTTTGTATTTCCCTAAAAAACTCGGTTTTGCTTTAAATCGATAACCTTTACCGTTTTTATTAATATAAAAATAATCTACAGTAGTATTAACCTTGTATTGTTTAACGCTATGTTTGGTTTCTACTTTTTCGATTTCCCAAAAACCGTTTATTAAATAAGGAACTTCATTTAATGTTAACGTTTTTTTACATCCAAATACTATAGTTATACTTAGTAAAAGTATAATTTTATAAATTAAAAATTTCATACGCTTGTTTTGTTTTCTGTAATACTTGTTCGGTTCGTTTTACGTGTGTATCGGAAATAAATATTTGCCCAAAAGTATCTTGGTTTACCAATTCTATTAATTGCGCTACACGTTGTTCATCTAATTTATCAAAAATATCGTCTAGCAATAAAATAGGTTTTATATTAGTTTGATTGCATAAAAAATCGAATTGCGCCAATTTTAAAGCAATTAAAAATGATTTTTGTTGCCCTTGGCTTCCAAATTTTTTAATAGGATAATTCGAAATGGAAAACACAAAATCGTCTTTATGTATTCCTACAGATGTATATTGTAACACTCGGTCTTTCTGTAAGTTTTCGGAAAATAAGGATGTTAAGTCGGAATCCTTTAACTGGCTCTTATAGGTTATTTTAACCTCTTCAGTAGCATTGCTCAGCACTTTATATCGTGTTAAAAATATAGGAATAAACTCGGTTATAAAGTTTTTTCTTTTTTCGTAAATTTGCGTACCTAAACCTGCTAATTGCTCGTTATAAACCGATAATGTATCTTGACTAAACGTACTATTTAATGCAAAATATTTTAGTAATGCATTACGTTGCGCTAGTGTTTTTTGATATTTAATAAGTGTTTTTAAATATTGTTTATCTAATTGAGATATAATGCTATCTATAAATTTTCTACGCACCTCACTACCATTACTAATTAAATCGGTATCTGATGGAGAAATAATAACCAATGGTAAAAAACCAATATGATCGGAAAACCGATCGTATAATTTTCCGTTTCGTTTTATAATTTTTTTTTGTCCTTTTTTTAAACTTACAATAATTTTTTCTTCCCTATCTTCTTTTAAATAAGCGCCATCTATTACAAAAAAATCAGCATTATGGTTAATATTTTGACTAGAAACGGAGTTAAAATAACTTTTACTATATGATAAGTGATAAATAGCATCGAGTACATTTGTTTTTCCTACGCCGTTATTCCCTATAAAACAATTAATTTTATGATTAAATTGAAACGATTTCGATTTAAAATTTTTATAATTAATCAATACTATTTGTTGTAAAATCATATTTTATAAGCCATATGCAGTATTATTTTATAAAGCATTGCAAATTATTGAAAATTATCAAAACAATAGCCTAAAAATTAAAAGAAATATTATATTTTTGTCCGACTTATATACTAATATTACAATTATGGCTACATATAAAAAGAGAGGTTACAAAAAACCAAAGAAAAAAAATAAAAATACTGCTGAAGGAGCTAACCAAGTTGAAGGTTATGTTGAAGGAGAAAGTAGCACAGAAGAGCTTTTTGAAAACTTAGACGAAGGTGCAAATAAAATTGAAGATTGGATTACTACTAATCAAAAAATGATATTTACTGCAATTGGCGTTGCTGCTTTATGTTTATTAGCTTATGTTGGCTATCAAAAATTCGTACAAGAACCTAACGAAATAAACGCTGCTAATGATGCTTATATGGCAAAAGATTATTTCGTAAAAGCAATGAACGCTAGTGGTACAACACAAGATTCTTTATTCAACTTAGCTTTAAATGGTGTTGGCGGAAAATTAGGGTTAGTTGATATTGCAAGTATTTATAGCGGCACAAAAGCAGGAAACTTAGCTAATTACGCTGCAGGTATGGCATATTTGAATATGAACGATTACAAAAACGCAGTTACTCACTTAGATAATTTTACAAGTAAAGATGAAATTTTTGGAGCAAATGCTAAAGGTGCAATTGGCGATGCTTATACGCAATTACATACGAAAAAAAATCCTTTATTAGAGGATGCTTTAGACGAATACAAAAAAGCATTAGCAATTACAACTAACAGTTATACAACTCCTAAGTTTTTATACAAAGCAGCAATTGTTGCTTTATCTTTAGGTAAAAACGAGGAAGCTACTAAATACTTAAACCAAATTAAAAACGAATATTCAAAATCGTTAGAGTCGTCTAAAATAGATGCTTTGTTAGGAAAAGCACAAGCTAAATAAGAAAAAATGGCTACAGTACATAAAAACTTATCTACTTACGATAAAGCGACAATCCCAAATGCGAAAAATTTTCGATTTGGGATTGTTGTTTCTGAATGGAATTCAGAAATTACACAAGGTTTACTTAACGGAGCTATTGAAACATTGATGGAAAATGGTGTAGCGCATAAAAATATTATTACTTGGGATGTGCCTGGTACTTTTGAGCTTATTTTTGGATGTAAACACCTTGCAAACACACAAGATACAGATGCTATTATTGCTATAGGAAGTGTAATACAAGGAGAAACTAAACATTTTGATTTTGTATGTAGCGCTGCTGCACAAGGCATAAAAGACTTGAATGTTACAGGCAACACACCTGTTATTTTTTGTGTACTAACAGACAACAATAAACAACAAGCTATTGATCGTTCAGGAGGAAAACACGGAAATAAAGGTACTGAAGCAGCAATTGCAGCTATAAAAATGGCAGTTTTAAAACAGTAAAAAAGTAATTATACTGGCTACCCAAAATAGTTTTGCGTGACACTAAAATGTTTTTTTACAATAACACCAGTACGTTTTCTTTTTCTTTTTTTTAAATAACGCTACACAAAGCATTATAGTATCAAAAAAAACCAACACTGTATAAGTATTGGTTTTTTTTAATTTAATTAGTCTTATTCGGTATAAAAAACCGAGAAATTAATTTTTTAACTATCGTTTTAATATTAACTTCTTTTTTCTTTAATTCTTGCTTTTTTACCTGTAAGCTCTCTAAAGTAATAAATACGAGATCTACGAACTGCTCCTTTTTTGTTTATTTCAATTTTCTGTAATGCAGGTAAGTTTACTGGAAATATACGCTCCACTCCTACTGTACCTGACATTTTACGAATTGTAAACGTTTCCGTTGCTCCAACTCCTCTTCTTTGAATAACAACTCCTCTAAAAAACTGAGTTCTTGTCTTGGCACCTTCTCTAATTTCGTAATAAACTGTAATTGTGTCTCCTGCTCCAAATTGTGGAAACTCTTTTTTTGCGACAAATTCTTCGTTTACAAATTTAACTAAATCCATTTTATTTATATTTAATCTATTAATCCCGAGCAACATACACGATTTTCGCTAGAGGTTGAACTGAAACTGGATGCGAAAATACGTTTTTATATGACATAAACAACCTTATTTTTAAATGTTTTTAACAAAACTAAAGTATTATAAAGAGCTGTAAGTCATTCAAAACGTATTGCTTTTACAGGTGATATTTTAGTAATAATACTTGACGGTATTAACAGCAATAAAAAACAAACGACAAACGTACCTATATTAAGTGCTAAAATGTATCCTAAATTTAAATAAACAGGCACTTCAGTTACATAATATGTTGCGGGATCTAACGGAAATAATTTTAAATATTTCTGAGCAAAAAGCAAACTCAAACCAATTAAATTTCCCCAAAACAAACCGATTAACACAATATAGGAAGCATTGTAAATAAATATTTTTCTGATACTCCAATTGTTTCCTCCTAATGCTTTTAAAATACCAATAAGTTTTGTTTTTTCGAGTATTAAAACCAAAAGCATTACACTCATATTAATTACTGATATAAATATCATAATAGCTATAATTGCATAGGTATTAAAGTCAAATATTTTTATCCATTCAAAAATTGTATAATATTTTTCAGCAATAGTTTTTACGTCTAAAAAGGAGTTGGTTGTTTTATATATTTCTTGCCCCTTTTTTTTTAGCTTAGAAAAATCGTTTAAAAAAATTTCAAAATTACCAATTTGAGTATAGTTACCTTCTTTGTCTTTCTCCCATTTATTCATGCGTTGTACATGCCTAATATCAGCAACTATAATGGTTTTATCAAAATCTTGAAATCCTGAATTATAAAGCCCTACTATTTCAAAATTTCTACGGTTGGGTAATTTATTTAAATTTTGTTTTGGAAAATGCACTACTACTCTATCACCTAAAACAAACCCTAACCGATTTGCTACATAGGTTGATATTAAGAGTTCGTTATTTTCTTTTTTATCAGATACATTTGGCAATTTACCTTCGGTTAAAAAAGTTTTAAAATACTCCCAATTATAATCCATCCCTACCCCTTTTAGGTTTACGCCTTCAAAATCGATCGCTGTACGTATTATTCCTCCTTTATTCGCAACTGCTTGCACGTGCTTTATACCTGAAACATTTTTAAAATTCGGATAAAAATCTTGTTGAATTGGAATGGGGTTCATTGATAAATCTGACGTATTATTATCATATTTAGATATTATTATATGCCCATTAAATGCCGCTATTTTTTCTTGAATTTTATGTTGCAACCCAATACTTGTAGCAACCGAAATTAACATCATAATCATCCCAATTGCAATTGCAAGCACTGCAATTTTTATTATTGGAGAAGATATACTACTTTTATACTGTTTAGCAGCAATAATGCGTTTGGCTATATATAATTCAAAATTCAATATTTAAAAATTTTATAATGAACTTCAAAAATACATTTTTAATCGTTTCGGCTTGCACTTTTTCGTTACTAAGTTGTCAGCCACAAAAACACATACCTAATTTAAATAAAACTAAAAACGAACCTATATATAAAAAGGATGTCTTAATCACCAATAATATTACAACTATTAAACCTAAACCACAAATTATAGTTGGCGCAAATCAAACTCATAAATACCTATCTATTTTAAAAAACAAAAACATTGCTATTGTTGCGAATCATACTTCTGTAATTTTTAAAAAAGAAAATATCACGTATACTCATTTAGTCGATAGTCTATTAACTCTAGGAGTTCGCATTAAAAAAGTATTTGCTCCTGAACACGGTTTTAGAGGAAAAGCAGATGCTGGCGAATATATTTCAAATGGAAAAGATGCTAAAACGGGTATTGATATTATTTCTATTTACGGAAAAAACAAAAAACCGTTTCCTAATCAATTAACAAATATTGATTTGGTTATTTTTGACATACAAGATGTTGGCGCACGTTTTTACACGTACATATCGTCTTTACATTACGTTATGGAAGCATGTGCTGAGCAAAATATTCCTGTTTTAATTTTAGATAGACCCAACCCTAACGGATATTATATTGATGGTCCTGTTTTAGAAACTGTTCATAAAAGTTTTGTAGGAATGCACCCAATACCTGTTGTGCACGGTATGACAATTGCTGAATATGCGCAAATGATAAATGGAGAAAAATGGCTAAAAAACGGTGTACAATGCCAATTAACGACTATTACTTGCAACAATTATAACAAACAGATGCAATATAATTTACCGATAAAACCATCGCCAAATTTACCTAACGGAAAGGCTATAAATTTATACCCAAGTTTGTGTTTTTTTGAAGGAACTACTATAAGTGTTGGTCGTGGAACCGAAATGCAATTTCAAATTTATGGCGCTCCGTTTTTGCCTAAAACTAATTTTAATTTTATTCCTAAACCTAACGAAGGCTCTAAATACCCTAAATATAAAAATGAAGTATGTTTTGGAGAAGACTTAAGAACATCTCCAGATTTAAAAAGATTAAACTTAACATATCTAATTTCAGCATATCAAAACACGAAAGATAAAGATAAATTTTTCAATTCATTTTTTACTAAATTAGCAGGCACAAAAAAACTACAACAACAAATTGAAAACGGTGTTAATGAATCTATTATCATAGCTTCTTGGCAAAAAGATTTAAACATATATAATGCAATTCGAAAACCGTATTTATTATATTAATTACCGCTTATAACACATCACTGTGAGTTTACAAAGCAAACATATAAAATTACACCAAGGCTCGGCTATTGTTTTAAATGATTTAAATCCTTATCAAAAAAAACATTAGCTGTATTATAAAAATCGAAACATAGGAAGGTTAGCAGGTTTTTCAGTGAGTATAAATAGCTCTAATTTTTTTGTTTTTGGTAAGGATTTAGATATTTCAAAAATTGTATTTCAAAATTATTTACAAAAAAAGATGAATTTTTTTCATTTTTTGTTTTAAATTTCCATAAAACAACATATATTTGCATTTTTAAAATTGGCCTCGTGGCGCAACTGAATAGCGCACTTGATTACGGCTCAAGAGGTTACTGGTTTGAATCCAGTCGAGGTCACTATACAA